>SFAU01000057.1 GCA_007096045.1 Microcystis novacekii Mn_MB_F_20050700_S1
GATTTAAACCTGTTAAATCAAGGAAGAAAACAAACCGAAAAAATTATTGATATTCTCTATGAAACTTTAAAAGGAAAACTTGTTCAAAAACCGAGAACCTATCGTCTCCTAGCCAGAAAAAGTTATTTAGAAGTAGCAAAAAAAAGAAAACCTACCGTCAAACAAAGACGAAAAGCTCTGAAAAGACAACGGCAATATCTGAAAAGAAATCTCGACCATATTGAACAACTTTTAGCAGAAGGAGCCTCTCTACAAAGCTTGAAAAAAAGAGACTATAAACTGTTATTAGTAGTCACAGAAGTTGCTCGCCAACAACTCTGGATGTACCAAAATAACAAACAGAGTATTGAAGACAGAATTGTCAGCTTAACTCAACCCCATATCCGTCCGATAGTCAGAGGAAAAGCTGGAAAACCCGTAGAATTTGGGGCCAAATTCTCAGCAAGCTGTATAGATGGTTACATATTTTTAGACCGGATTAGTTGGGATAACTTTAATGAATCGGGAGATTTAAAAGCACAAATAGAAGCTTATTATGACTATACAGGATACTATCCAGAATCAGTTCATGTGGACAAAATTTATCGAACCAGAGAAAACCGAGCTTGGTGTAAAGAAAGGGGAATCAGAATCAGTGGGTCCCCATTAGGAAGACCAGCCAAAAATGTTAGTAAAGAACAAAAGAAACAAGCTACCGATGATGAGAGGATTCGGAATTGTATAGAGGGCAAATTTGGACAGGGGAAAAGAAGATTTAGCTTAGGTAAAGTGATGGCTAAACTTCCTCATACTTCCTTTTCAGCGATTGCTATTACTTTTTTAGTCATGAATCTTTCTAACCTGTTGAGGCAGGTTTTTTGGGCTTTTTTATGTCTGAAATGGAAAAACAGCACTTTTTCTCGGTCAATGATTAGGATAAGTTATAACTTAAAAATTAATCAACAACTAAAGCTTATGCTTGTAGCTAAGTGAAATCATTGATTAAGAGACCTGTACTTTTCAATGACTTATTCAGCAGACCCTATCTAGGGTTTGCTGAATAAGTACGGGCGAAGCATTCGGATAGAAAATCTACGTTTTCACCGATAGGTTATTGCCCGAATGCTTCGCCCCTACAGGACGCGGGCCGATGAAGACGCAAGGTTTTGAACGACGATTCTCTCAAAATCTTGCACCTGTTTCGCGAGAAAAGCCCCAAAACCCTTACTTTGCCTACATTTCAAATTTATTCAGCAAACCCTATCTAAATTACTCGTTAAGACTATGAGCAGGGAGCAGGGAGAAAAAACCTGACTCCCGATGACTGAAAGCTGATCACCGACAAAACCTATCCCAAAACGATCGAATCGCGCAGGGATTGAATTTCCTCGGTTTGTAAACGCGCCCCAAAAGTAGAAACCACCCGGGCAGCCGCTAGAGAAGCGAGATTTCCTGCCCCTTTGTAACCCATACCGTGGGTAATACCGTAGAGAAACGCACCTGCATACATATCCCCCGCGCCGACGGTATCGATCGCCTGTACGGGATGGGGGTCAATTTCCAGGAGATTTTCGCCATCATAGATCAAAGAACCATTGGCACCCCGGGTGATAGCGAATCCTTGGGCAATGGTTTTAAAATAGGCGATCGCTGACTCAATTTCCTCGCTGCCGGAAATAGTCAAAGCTTCCGACTCATTAGCGAAAACGAAATCTAACCCGGTTCCAATCATTTCCAGTAATCCCTCGCGGAAGAAGATCGCCATATTGGGATCTGATAGGGATAAAGCGGTTTTGACTCCAGCAGCCTGAGCAATTGCTCGCCCTTTAATAGCGGCAGCTTTGGCAGTGGGAGAGGTGACGAGATAACCTTCGAGATAGAGATAATCGGCATTAGCGATCGCTGAGGGGACTAATTCCCGTTCGGAAATTTCCCCGGTGATGCCGAGAAAAGTATTCATGGTGCGATCGGCATCAGGGGTGACGAAAACTAGACATTTTCCCGTGATTCCCACCTCTTTTTCGCCGCCGTGTTCATTGGTATGCAAACCACAGGCCCGCAGATCTTGCAGATAAAACTTACCTAATTCGTCATTACCCACTTTACAGGAATAGAAACCTCTACCCCCCAACTGAGCGATCGCTACTAGGGTATTAGCCGCCGATCCGCCGCCGCTGCGTTTACAATCAAAAGCCAATTTTTCCATCAACTGGGTTTGACGATTTTCGTCCACCAGCGTCATCACTCCTTTATCGATGCCCAATTCTTGCAGTAATTCAGGAGAGACTTGAAATTCCATATCGACGAGAGCGTTACCGATCCCATAAACGTTGTATTGTTTGCCCATAATTTAGTCGATCGCCTAAAAATACTTTGTTATTGATAGTAGGGAAATAAGGGGCAAAAAGCTAGGGGTTTTTTCAGCCGGAGAATACCATAAACAAAAATAATGGGTGTGCTAGTCTCACACCCCCAGTAATTTGTGTTAAGTTTTGTTTAACCAAGCCACTTTAAGCCTCATCGTAGGCTTCTAGATCCAACAGATAAAGATAAGGTTCGGCTAATTCCTGCCTTTGAAAAGCGATCGCTCGCAACAGATGCCAATCCCGCAAAGCCTCGAAGGGGTTGCTATACTCATCTTTTTCTAGTCGTTCGGCTAAAGAAGCAATATCAGCGGCGGTATATTTGGCAATATCTTGATCAGTGAAGCTTATAACTGTCATTTCTGCACCTCCCTCGACCTTTGTTCTATTTCTAGCCTAACATATATTCTGAGTTGAAAAAATGTCTTGACCGCCAAGTTAAGAACTGTAAATGGAAGGGTAATTGTGCTACAATTCCAGCAAAAAAGCTATTTTTGGTTGATCTTCTATGAAAACAGCCCTCATTACCGGTGCTTCCACTGGTATCGGTGTCGTCTTTGCTCGTCAACTTGCTCAACGGCAAATGGAGCTAATTTTAGTCGCTAGATCTAGGGATAAACTAGAACAATTAGCAGCGGAATTAGAGGAACAATACGGGGTAAAAGTGACGGTTATCGTCCAAGATCTGACCGTTGCCGGGGCAGGAAAGCTGGTATATGATACGGTGAACCAAAAAGGAATCAACGTTGATTTACTGGTAAATAATGCCGGTTTTGGTGATTATGGTGCTTTTAGCGAGCAGGACTTAGCCCGACAGTTAGAAATGATCCAGTTAAATAATCTGGTATTGGTGGAATTAAGCCACTATTTTCTCCGTCCGATGCTTGCTGGTGCTGGGGGGGCAATTATCAATGTTGCTTCCATTGCCGGGTTTCAACCGCTGCCCTATCTTTCCGTCTATGCGGCGACAAAAGCTTTTGTTCTCAGCTTTAGCGAGTCTCTCTGGGCAGAAAATAAAGACAAAGGCGTTAAAATCCTTGCTCTTTGCCCCGGTCCGACGGAATCGAATTTTTTTGAGGTAGCCCGATTTCCCAGTGCCTTTATGGGCAAAAACGGCCGGTTAGATTCGGCGGAAGTGGTGGTACAAGAGGCTTTAACTGCCTTGGCAAATAAGCACCCCAACGTGGTAGCCGGTAAATTGGCTAATAAAATTATCGTCAATCTGCCCCGTTTTTTACCTAGAAGTTGGATCGTGTCTTTGATAGAAAAGCAATTTAAGCTATAAGTAGAATAAAGCAAATTAGAGCAATTGCTGATAGGATTTTAAGGGAATACCTGTACGGTTTCTCACTTCGATCGCCGAACGATAGACACCGTTTTTTTCTCTTTCGGCGACAATTTTATCAGCCACGGAAAAGTCAAGACCGAGATTGACTAATTCCGCAACGGAGTAGTAGTTTAAACAACGCCAAGAAACGTCAACTTCTTGGCGAATATCGTAGGCAAAGATAACCAAAGGTTCCAATTTTTTGAGATAATTTTCTGGTAGGCCAGCTAGGAAGTGTAATTCTTCTAAATGGGTAAAAATATGTCCTTCGTTACGGACAGAAACGATATCATTGGCATAGACAATCGGCAACCCTAATTTATAAACCAGATCGTTGGTGGAACAACTGTTAATATCAATTTTTTCGAGAGGAGAGAATGACTGTCTGGAATTGGTTCTATTTGCCGAAGCTATTGGATGGGAATTAAGCTGTTGACGGATGTATAAACCTAGTCCGATTTGGGCAAACCAAATTACGATAAAAGACTCTTGTGTAAGGAAAATAAGGGAGATAATTGTCAAGGCAATGCCGACGGATAACCAACTTTGGTTATTAGTTTTTTTGCCAGCATTAGCAATGGCAAGTCCCCCGAAAACTGGGACTAAAGATAGCCAGATCCACTCGGAAGATTCGGGAGGGCGAGGAGAGAGATTAGACATATTTTTTTAAAGAGAATCTAAATATTTTCTGCGTTTTTCTTCGTATTCTTCAGCAGTAATAATTCCCTGATCGTAAAGTTTTTTAAGCTGGAGTAAAGTAGCGGTTTTTTGCTGGGCTGATTCTGGCAGTCCTCGCTCTCTACTGCTGGGGAGATAGTTAGGATTATATTTAGCATCAAAAGCTTGATCTGACATGATGATTAAACCAATAAATTCAAAAAAAGCAATGATGCCGGGGATAAAAGTCCAGAAGAAAAGTAGATAAAAAATACCTGCCAAATTCTCCCCTAGATAAAACTTATGGATGCCAAGATAACCGAGAAAAAAGGCTAGTAAAGCCGCTATAGTTCTATTTCTCATAATTTTTGAGATTTCCCTAATTTAGCCAAAAGAAAGTATAAAACCACGATGCCTGTCTGTAATTCCAAGAGAGTAATATAACCCTTGACTAGATAATTTAATTCTAGGGAGGAATTAAAGGCAAAAACTAGCGCACCCAAGGCTAAAAAAGGCAGTAAACGCCAGCCAGACTTGGGTATTTTTATTCCCGTACTGTTAACCTGATTCATGGGCTAATTCTCTAGGTTGGTCTTTTTCGGTGATAGTCGCAAAATCGGGCTTTGTCAAGGGGTGGTTTGATTAACTTTTAGCATCTCAACGAGGATATTATGGGCATCCTTGGCTGATTCTAGGGTGCGCTCAAAAGCTATTCTAATTGTTTGACTCTCCCCTAATTTTTCTACGGCTAAATCCATGCCTTGGGGATCGATGGAGAGCATTTGAGCGGTTTCTGCATCGGTCATATTACCGTAAACTTGAGCGTAGAAAAGCACGGCCTCACCGTGATCTTTATTCATGTGTTTACAGATGCGATCGCTAATGGCGGTAGTGATAGTTTCAGACATAATATTCTGGAAAAAAATCGATAATAAGGTGGGGACGGATAAAAGCCAGTTCAAATGGGGGGATATTAGCTAGGGTAGCGTAATTAATCGCTAATTGCCAGATAATTTGAGCGTAGGGATGGCAGACATCAATAATAAGTTTAATATTATTTTCTTGACAAAAAGCTTTAGTTGTGCATTATGAATTAATTTTGCTTAGGTGCTTACCTAACCAGATGATAGCTAAACCCTATATAAGTAGGGACACAATTAATTACATAGGGGTTGCTGAATAATGGTAAAACCCTTTAAAATAAGGCTTTTGACCTGTTAAAATCCGATGTTAGTGCAAGAATATAGGATTGAGACCTTCAAAAACCTTGCATTATCCTTCTTATAGTATATAAACTGGTACAAAAAAAGAGGGCAACAAAGCCTGCCCCACGAAAAACTTTTTCAGCAAACCCTACATATATCTAACTACCTCTTGCATGAGCGCCTCTTGTCTTTTGCCCATCCTAACCAAGAAGTTAATTTTGTCCTATTACTTATTTTATCGTTCACAACCGACAGCAGAAGCGGTGTAGGTATTACCAATGTGCTGAATACCATTGACAAAAAGATTGACTAGAAAAGGTTGATCATTTGCCCGTACTGTGGCAGTAATTGTTAAGGGTTTATCGGGTTCGATTCGCACCCCATTAGTATTAAAAAATTCCTCGTCAGTTTGATCGCTATACTTGAGAAACAGCCGGATATCAAAGGAGGCAGCCCGGGGGACAGAAACCGTAACGATAAACCTCTGAAAACTTCTACCCCCTGGAACTGCCCAATCGGTATTCCAATTATTACGAGTTATCGTGACACCGAAAGGACCTGGAACAGTGGGTTGTGAGACAGTTTTCGTAACTTCACTCCCTTCACCCCCTAATAGAGAAAGTGGCCGACAATTTTGCGCCGCTGCCGGTAGATGTGAGCTTAATAATACCGCCGATAGAGCCAATAAGCCAGTGATAGAGGTGAATTTCATTATTGATTTTGTCTCCAATTAATAGAACCTATCTAAAAATTATAGATGATCATGACGGTAAAAAAAGGCGATTTAACTCAATTGAGGTAAATTACCTAAAAAATGCCGATCATCAACCTTAATTCTCAAAAACGGTGTTAAAATTGATTCATAATTTCCATATAAATATGTTCTAACTGTACCGTCTGACGGGCAAGAGAATCAATATTAATACCATCAAATGCCTGAATAATCTCGCTTAATTCTAGATGTTCATCTAACCAAAAAGCTAAATCTTTGCCGTAAAATTTGGGAGTCAATCCTAATTGTTTACCTCGATTTATTGCCGCTTCTTGATCCTGGGTATCCATGATAATAATTTCCTTAGCGGGAATGTGCTGACGCAGCTGATTTAAATTACCTTCGGCAATAATACGACCTTGTTTTAAAATGCCAATACGTTGACAGAGACGCTGTGCTTCATCGAGGAGATGGGTAGTTAATAAAATTGTCATTCCCTGGCGCCGTAATTCTCCGATTAAATCCCAAATTTCATAGCGAGATTCTATATCTAAACCGGTAGTTGGTTCATCGAGAATTAATAATTTTGGCTGATGAACAATAGCCACGGCAATATTCATCCGGCGCTGCATTCCACCGCTTAAAGTTTCCACCGGACTACGGGCGCGATCAAGCAAATTTACTGCGGATAAACTGGTTTTAATCCGATGACGACGCTGGGGGCGATTGAGTCCATAAATCTGAGCAAAAAAGTTGAGATTTTCCTCACAAGTAAGGGATTTATAGAGTAAATTTTCTTGCGGTGCAACCCCAATTAATTCTTTAGTAACTCTGGAAATTGGCAAATAATTAAAGGTAATTTCTCCCGATGAGGGTTTTAATAAATTACAAATTAAGTTAATAGTGGTGGTTTTTCCCGCACCATTGGGACCAAGTAAACCGTAAATTTCTCCCGCTTCAATATGAAAGTTTAATTGATCTAATACTAAGCGTCTTCCGTAATTTTTTTTGACATTATTAATAGTCAGCATTTTTAATAAAGTAACAAGGATAGTCAGGATTTTTTAAGCTATCAGCCGTCAGCTAGGTAATAGTACGAATAACAGATAAATTGGCTAATTACACTGCAAAATAAGAAGCTGAATAACTGATGGTGGGTTACGGCGAATAGATAAATTAATGATTAAGTCTGATAATTTGTCTCCGCCTAACCCACCCTACCTAACTGATAACTGATAACTGATTTACAATCGGCGTTCAAGGTTTAACATTTGTCGATAGGTAAGCCAACCACCTGCTACCATAGCTAAAGCAAAAAGACAGAGAAAGCGAAAATGAGAGCTAATATCTTGCAGATTTTCGCCCTTTGCCCAAACAGCAATTAAAGCTTCATTCATGTGGTAGATCGGGTTATATTTAGCCAGAGATAGAATATTGTCGGGGAATAAAGCAGTGGGGAGAAAAACGCCGCCTAAAATTAATAAAGGAACCCCAAAAGTTCCCACCAAAGCATTAACATCTTCTGTTCTTTTCGCCAGTTGAGTACCGAGGATAAATCCTAAACCCACATAGGCGGTGATACTAAGGAAAATAATTAATAATTCTAGAGGAATTGAGCCTTTAAAAGTAGCTCCATACTGTTTAGCGATAGAATAAACTAAAACTGTCTGACAGGCGGCAATCAGACAATGGGCGAGAAAAATGCCGATAAAATAGGAAACACCGCTTAAAGGCGATAAAAATAACCGTTTAATCGTTTGTTGTTCCCTTTCTGCTACTACCGTCGCCACGGTTCCCCCCAAACAACTAAAGAAAAGTGCCGCCCCGACGAGGGTGGGAGGAGTAGCCAGAGCCATCGCCTCGGCAAGCTCAATTTTGCCTTTTTCTGCCATAATATAGCCATTTAAGAGCAGGACAAGGATCGGGAAAATGCCCCAGAGGATTAAGCTACGCCCGCGCCGGATTAATTCCACTAAAATTCGTTGAGCGATCGCTAAAATTTCCTGCCAATATTTCATAGAATGTTAGTGTAATTGTTTCTCCCTGTAGAGAAATAAGTTTTTCTACTTTTGACTTAGGCTTATTTTAAGACTTCCAGGGCTTGATTGGCGCGCAATCTTACCACTGTTTCCGCTTCTGTCTCCCGAATCTGTCCTAAAAGTTCTCGAATCGCCCCGCGAAATGCCGCCGCCGCGGTTGCCAATCCCTCTAATCCAACGATCGCCGCATATCTAACCACCCATTCTGGATCCCCTTGCGAAAGTTGCTCCAGTGCCGCAAAAACTGCCTTTTGAGCCTCAGAAACCCGACTTTCCTCCAAATCAGACCAAATTATATTTCCTAAGCCTCTAGCCGCCCCTCGCCGCACGCTAAAAGAAAAATCACTCACCGCCGCCTCAAGTAATAAGTCCAATCCTCGCACATCGCCAATTCCCGCTAGGGCGCGGGTTGCCCAAGCTCTCGCCCCATAATTATAACCGTCTAGGTTGGCCAGTAAATAGGGAACCGCCGCTTTGCCGATGGCGATTAAACCATCCACGGCTGCCACGGAGGCACCGGGGTTATTATATCTCAGCACATCGGTGAGGGTGGGGATTGCCGCTTCACTTTTGACGGCGGCTAAATTTTCCACGGCGGTTAGTAACCCATTGGCTGAGTCGGCTTTTTCGACGGCAATAATTAAAGTTTCAACGGTAGGAAGCATTGGTTATTAGTAGAGGGGATGGGGGGTGTAGGGTGTGGGGTTAGGGGGTGGGGGGGAGAATAAATAAAAATGGCTCTTCGGGACTTGGTATGGTTCGATGTGGGGGCATAAATCGACTCAATCCTTATCTGGCAAGAGATTTAATTGATTAGTTCGCTCCAGAACGCAAACAATTGACAAAAATTGCGGCAATGTCTGTCTCTATAAAGGTTTCATTCCTTATAACCCCGTCCATTGCATAAGACAAACCGAAGAACCATAAAAATAATCTCCTGAATACTGACTCCTAATCCCACCAACAAACTTTTAAAGATAATTTTATCGCCAAACTTTTTTCGGTAAAATCTGACTAATTTTTTGGGGAAAAGGACAATCATCGGGAAAGTTAAAAGATTGATAATCGGGGTTATCTCGCCAGCTTTAGCAGCGAGTAACCCCCCCTATTGTACCAAAGAATCCATACCGTCCGCTACACTAGGGGTGTTATGCTGTTTGGTAAGGTCCTAGGGAACTTAAAATCCCATTTTGGGATTATTCTAAAATAGGTTTATCTTCTACTTGCTAACTACTGTGCTCATTAAAGCACGATGAAATCTATTTTTAGTCCAGAGTACCATGTCTTTCGTCGATGCCTGATCGCCGCGCGTAAGGATGCGAATTTAACGCAAGCAGCCCTCGCTAAAGCCATCAAAAAGCCTCAATCCTTCGTTGCCAAATACGAAAATGGTGAAAGAAGATTAGATGTCGTTGAGTTCCTTCTGGTTAGTCGTGTCATCGGTGTAGATCCTTGCGAAATTTTAAGGCAAGTTGAGCAAGCTTGTCAGCCCACATCTTCTGGGGAGAGGTTATGAATACAGAAGATGTTATTAGCCTTGCATCGCAATATCTAGATGATTTGTCTGGACATACATTTGACCTATTAGACATTGCTAGACCAATATCGGTTGCTGCAGCAGTGAATTTAGCCAAAGTAATTTCAAAGCTATCACCACTATTGGGAAATCTGATTGAATTTAACACTGTTGAGTTTTTGAATAAGCGGGAAATATTTGCGCCGTTTGGTGAATGGAAAAGACAAGATCCAGGATTTCCTGATACTGTCTTCATGGGTAGCATCCAGCCTACCCCAGGATTAGAAATAAAAGCATGGTTCCCATTAGCTACTGAAATAACAGCCCGTTTCAAAGATAGTCAAAATCATTTTCGGTTTGATCAAACCTACGTTTCCCTGATAGCTTGGCTGCCTGAAACAGTAATTTATGGAAAACCCAAGATTCTAGATGTGTGCGTTGTCTCTGGCTTTTCAGTGGCTAAAGCCAGAGATGACCACTATCATAATCCTCCCGATTACCTTGTTCTAGAACCTGAAGATACAACCCAAAGAACAGCAAATTTGCAGCAAACAAATACTAATGGATACAAATTTCAAGGAACGGATGAAGAACTATTTCAAGCTGAAGAGATAGTTAATTCTTGGGGAAATGATGGAAGAATTTATCAGCCGACACAAGAGTATCAAATGCTCTTACGAGAACTAATCACGCGCTTCAAATACAGATTAGACACCAATTTTGCCAAAATGGACAGGATTGTACATCCAGGAATTGAGGATTTTAAAAAGCGTGTTTATCGAACACAGTTCTCTGGGATGGAAGTAGGGCAGTGGAATAGGCTTTTAGCTAGTCGTCGAGAGGATTTAATTAAGTCTGCTTTCAGGGAACACCTTGGCATTAAAAAAGAGAACATTGATGAACTACTTGACTAAACCTTTTAACTCCATAATAGAAATAAGTTTCGTCAATTTCACAAGCGAAAGCTTTTCGATTCAAGATATTGGCAGCTAAAGAGGCACTGAAAAGCCCCCCAAATGGTTCCCAAATCACATCCTGTTCCTCACTTGAGGCTTCAATAATTAATTTCATCAGATCCAGTGGCTTTTGATTTAAGTGAACAGCTTTACCATCCTGAGACTTAATTCGTTCATCATCGCGCAAAGCTGAACGCTCCCAAACATTTGTAAAACCATGGGGACAATTAAATTTAGAGCGCATCTTCTCCCACTCTTTACCTGTTAAAGAACGCTTCCCATCTTTAGAAAAATAGGGTTTTCCCTCTGGGTTTCCGTGTTCGTTGGCATAGAAAACTAATTTTTCAAACATTTCGGGTGGGGGAAAATACCATAAATGTCCTTGGTCAAAATATTTTCTTGTTGCCGCATCGGCGACACCACAAGCTAAATTAGCTTGACGCAAAGGTAAGCCCGATCTTAACCATTCCTTTCGGAGCCATTCTTTAAGTGTTAAATCAGCAATTTTGACTTCTCTAACGTATTGGACGCAAACCTCTGTCACCACTGGAAAACGCCTTATTTTTTCTGTATTGACATTACCTGCAATATGACCTTTTCCTTTATTCCATATATTACAATTAACATATCGCCAACCAAATTTCTCAAGTATTGGATGCACCACAGCCCAGCCAATTTCTGAGTTCCAAAACCAAAGAGTTGTATTTGGCAAGGCCAACTTAGACCAAGCTTCCACATGAGGTTCATACCATTCAGGTAGGTCAAGATGATCTGATGTATCACCTTCAAATCCTAAAAGACCGTAGCCTCCGTCTGAGATTATTACTATAGGTTGTTCCCAAGAATCATAATGTTCAATGCTATTACCAAGACTCAGACTAACACTGCTGTTATTCCAAGCTGAAAAGGCTAGTTTCTCAGTAAGTTGGACAGTTTTGCCACGCCCAACAGTGCTTGTTGCTTTATTCTTCTTTATACTTGCCAGGCTATGGGAAGGCTCAGGTATATCCATGGATTTTTTATCGTCTTATAAACAGGATGAATATCAATACTCTATCCTGTTTTAGGATATTTGGCTACCCCATAAACCAATGACCTAGAAACTTAGCCTAAGACTAGCAAACTTTCTATCTCCTCGATCAAGTTTTCCCAGTCAACTTTATCACAGTTTTTTTGTTTTAACAGAGTGATTGTTTCGTTCAGCCACCCAACATAATCAGTTTGAATTATCATAAGATATCTGGATTTTATCCGTTTGAATTTAGATAAAAAATAACCAATCATTGACAGCATTTCTCATAAAGATAAAGTATAACCTGATAGGGCATCCTCAAAAAAGCAACAAGTGGATTAATAAAGATAATTTTATCGCCAAACTTTTTTCTGTAAGATCTGACTAATTTCTTGGGGAAAAGGACAATCATCGGGAAAGTTAAAGGATTGATAATCGGGGTTATCTCGCAAGCTTTTTAAAGCCGTGGCATAGCAATCTAAAAATACTTGCTCCCAGTAGGGTTTTAAACTAGGAGAATCGCTCAAAAGTTCTTCTAGTTCCCGTTGGCTGCGCCTAATAGTTTCTTGCCAACCTCGATAATCCTCAACGTAATCAGTATAGCAAAGTTTGAGGCAGTGTTCTAACATGGTCGTTAACCGGTTGCGGAGTTCACGTTTTTGACTTCTGCCCAAACTTTCTATCTCCTCGATCAAGTTTTCCCAGTCAACTTTATCAAATTTTTTTTCTTTTAACAGAGTGATTGTTTCGTTCAGCCAGCCGGCATAATCGGTTTGAATTAGCATAAAAAACTCTGGATTTTATCCGTTTGAATTTAGATAAAAAATAACCAATTATTAACTACAATAAACCATCCATTAAAGTGAGAATTTCGGAGATATTTTCGCCCCTAGAATTAGTTTTTAGATGGTTTTCTAAAAGTTCCTTGAGAGCAACCAGTTTCAGACTATTTTCCGCCAAAGTATTAGCGATCGCATTAGCAGCTGGCAGATAACCCGTAGCACCTAGATCCATTAAAGCAGAACGACGCAGCTGTAATTCTTCCCCTTGCAAGGCCTTAATCAGAATATCGCCATAGTAGGAGTTAGCTGTGAGTTGATAGAGGGCGCGGGCAGCCGCATAACGCACTTTTTCGACGAAATGCTGTAAAAACGGTTCGATCAGGGGAATCGCTGCCGTTGCTTGCAGGGTTCCCAATGCCTCGATAATCGCCTCGTAGGGTTGGACTAAATGGGGTTTTCCCGCCACTAAAACGGCCACTTCGATGCCACCCTCTAATAGTTTCTCTAAAGGTGCGATCGCTATTTGATCCTGAAGCATTGCCAATGCTTGGGCAGCCGATTCACGCACATAATAATCTTCGCAGTCGAGACAGGCAATCAAAGCGGGAAGACAACTGAGATCATCTAATTTACCTAAAGCGCTGGCAGCGTTGCGTCGCAGGGGATAACCACCGTCAGGGGTGCGATCGCTTTCGTCCTCTAAAGCGGCAATTAACGCCGAAATCGCCTCCGGTTGACGAACACGAAATCTACCCAACCACCAGGCAGCATAATAACGCGCTCCTAGGTCTTCTCTTTGCTGGATATTAGCGATCGCTTGTTCAACAGTATAGGCCGGATTATCGACGGGAGGAGAGTAAGAATCGCTCATAGACAAGTGAAAATGGGTGTTGGGTGTTGGGTGTTGGGGGTTGGGGGTTGGGGATATTAGTTGAATTTCCCCATTTCCCTAATCCCTATCCCCTGATAACCGACTCAGTTTTTCATAATTGCGGCGCTATTGCCAATACCGGAATAAATTAAACCCCGTTGAGCATCGAGACTAATGATCACCCCTTCGCGGATAATTTTCGTGGCATCTTTAACCCCGACAATCACAGGAATACCCAATTTTAAACCAATAGTAGCGGCGTGATTGTTCATCGCAGTATCTTCGGTGATAATGCCGCCAGCTTTCCGCATCATATCCACATATTCGGCACTGGTGGTGGGAACGACTAAAATCTCCCCATTACTAAAACTACCCACTTCTCGGGCATTATGAGCCACTCGCGCCCGGCCCCTAGCCACACCCTGGCCGATACCCGTACCCTTGCCCAAAAGGGATTTTACCACTTCCACCTTAATTAAATCCGTGGAACCGGCCACCCCTTGCAGAGTTCCCGCCGTCATCACTACTAAGTCACCATCCGCGAGGAGGTTATTTTCCTGGGCAAGATTCATCGCCACTTGAAAAGTTTGGCTAGTGGAGGGTAAATCGAGCAATAACATCGGTTTTACGCCCCAAACTAGCTGTAACTGCTGTGCCACTTCCCGATGGGGAGTAACGGCTAAAATCGGGGTTTTGGGGCGAAATCTGGAGACGTTACGGGCAGTAGAGCCGGTTTTTGTCAGGGTAATAATTGCCGCTGCCCCCAATTGCTCGGCAATTTGACTGACTGCCGAGGAAATAGCGTTAGGAATCGATTGTTTATTGTTAGAGCGAGCGGCACTATTGATCTGTTCCCGTTCGATCCTTTCGGCAATGCGGGCCATGGTTGCCACCGCTTCGATGGGATAATGACCCACAGCCGTTTCATTGGAAAGCATAACCGCATCAGTGCCATCTAAAATCGCGTTAGCCACGTCCGAAACCTCGGCGCGGGTGGGACGAGGATTACTGGCCATACTGTCAAGCATTTGAGTGGCGGTGATAATCGGGATGCCTAGCTGATTAGCGGTATTAATCAGGCGTTTTTGCAGGATTGGCACGTCTTCTGCTGGTAATTCTACTCCTAAATCTCCCCTAGCCACCATAACACCATCACAGAGGGATAAAATTTCCTCCATTTCCTCGATCGCTTCGTGTTTTTCAATTTTAGCGATCACGGGGATAGATTTACCCGCGCTGGCGATTAATTCTTTAATTTCGAGGATATCTTGGGGATTACGCACAAAACTGAGGGCGATCCAATCCACATCCCACAACAGTCCGAACATTAAATCTTTTTTGTCCTTATCGGTTAAAGCTTTTACCGACAGATAGACGTTGGGAAAATTCACCCCTTTATTACTGGATAAGACACCCCCAACCACTACGCGACAGGAAAGATCACCTTTCAGACGATCCACTGATTCCACCCGCATTTCGACTTTACCATCATCGAGGAGAATTCTCGAACCTTCTGGGACTTCTTGGGCCAGAGAGGGATAGCTAATCGAACTTATTTCCTGATTACATTCCACATCCCTAGAAGTAAGGATAAAGGCTTCCCCTGGTTTCAGGGTAATCGACCCACAGGCAAATTTACCTAAACGAATTTTTGGTCCCTGCAGATCCTGAAGGATGCCAATCGGTTGATTAAGTTCAAAGGCTAACTGACGGATCAAGTTAATGCTGTGACGATGGTAATCGTGATCGCCATGGGAAAAGTTTAATCTAAATGTCGTCGCCCCCGCCTTGATCATCTGACGTAATGTTTCCTTATTTTGCGAGGCTGGGCCAATTGTGGCCACAATTTTAGTGCGACGGGGGAAAGACAGAGAGTGCATAGATAAGCAACTAAATAGGCGAAGTAAATATAGCGGCGTTTGGTACGCTTCGCTCATCTTCTCATAAATGGTTATACCCAGTGAAAAGTTAAAAGTAAAAAAACGGTGAGATCTACAAATCCCACCGTTCTTATTGATCGAGTCCGTCAACTTAGCTTAGAAACGGAAAGTTGTCCGGAGAACACCAACAAAAATGGTGTCGTTATTACGGTTGTTAGCATTGAAGATCGCATAAGCACCGGGGGTAATCAGAATATTTTTGGTGACTGGGAACTTATACTGAGCTTCTACCATGTAGGAAGTGGAATCTTCTTTGTCGGAACGGGGTACTTGACCACCACCTAAAGAAAAGGCCGCACCTTCGGCAAAGAGATCGAGGACAGATAGATTAAGGTTCCAAGACCAGATACCAGTGTGAGCATCTCCGATCGCATTATTAACACCAGTGGCCGAAGCATCGGCATAACCACCCCATGCCGCTAGATTTAAGACTCCTGGTATAACTTGGGCGCTCGCTTGAAGACCGAAACGGTTAGCTACAGTGCCAACGTTACCGAAGGGACGTTCCGTGAGAGGGCTGCTGACGTTACCGAATAAACCAGAACTCATACTAGCCGCAGTTTGATAACTGCGAACGTAAACGAAGTTAATATCGGCAAATTTGATGAAGGAGAAACCAACCTGAGCACCCGCACTGTAGGAACCGTTGAATAAACCGCTACCCGGGTTAGGATTGCTGGCTCCATTAGTCCCACCATCAGCTAGGTAGGTTCCTGTGACTTGGAAAACATCCCCGATATTAAATCTGACCGCCGCACCAACACCAGAAGGACCGCGGAAGACGATGTTATTGTAGCGTTGACCGCGAGATAAAGCACCTGTACCGCTATCGGCGAGGAAGGGGTTCGCCGTAATAAAAACGTCATCTAGGTTTAACTGGTTAGCACCAACCCAAACGGTGATGTTACCGAAGGGAGTGCCGATGGGAGCGCGGTAGAACAAGTCATCGATGGTGACATCGTTGTCACGACCGTCATCGTATGCTAGACGGGTCATGTTGGTTCTCGTCGGACCGTTTTGGTTGAAAGTGGTGTTAAAGTTACCTGCTTGTAAACGGGTTCTTAACAAATCTTTACCAGTGAAGCTGGTTTCAAAGTTGAGTCGTACCCGGTTATTAAACACTGCTTGGGTCTGATCTTGATTGCTGCCATCAGTAACTGTCCCGTTGGTATTGGTAATGGAAGCTTGACCCCCCCAGCTATCGGCGATACTGAAGATGACCTCGCCTCTGAGTTTGGTGGTGGTAGAAAATTGATTATTTTCCAAGAAAGCAACGCGCTGTTCCAGGTTATCTACTCTAGCCCCTAAAGCCGCTAGTTCGCTTTCAAATTCAGCAACAAGACGTTTTAATTTATCGATATCTTCCCTGAGTACACCGACACCATCTTGAATTAAACGTTCCATGACGTTTAAACAAGCGTTTAAACCTGCGGCAAATTCCCAACGAGTGGTGGCACGATCACCGCGGAAGGTACGATCGGGAAAACCAACGATACAACCGTAACGTTCCACAAGACTTCTTAATGCCTCGTAGGCCCAAGCGGTGGGAGATACGTCCCGCAGTTGGTTAACGCTAGTCACCTGGGACATGGAACCCTGATAAACACCCGTATTAATCTGCTGACTATTTTGGGCGCGTTGAATGCGATCAAGTTGTTGCTGCGCAGCTGGATCAATTTTAAGTTGAGGTGTCCCCGGCATAGTTTGAGCCACTGCGCTGCCAGCAGCCGCTACGGAAGCACCTAATACTAAAGGAGTTACCTTTACTAAATTCTTGAATAGTTTTGACATGGGTCAATCCTCACACCTTATCTTATGGATTGAATGGACTATGAATACAAACAGACTATATATTTAGCCTGGATCATACTCACATTCTATGCCAATTCCCTCTTGCCTAGGTTAAGTTAATTTTATGATATGACAGAAAAATTTCTGTCTGATATTATTAAGATTAGGACTTACGCACTTTCCCAATTCACCATGATGTGCATCGATGAAAATCTCTCCTTTCAGACTTAGCGATCGCTAAAAAGTGATCAAGAAATCAGGTTAAAATGCCCGAAACCCATTTATCACATTTAGTCAATCCTGTCAATAGGCAAAACCTAAAGATTTTGTTAAAATCTCAGCCGTCAGCCTTTTCAGTTATCAGTGATCAGTGATCAGTGATCAGTGATCAGTGATCACTGATCACTGATCACTGATCAGATGTGAGTTTTCAGTTGACTGATTACTGTTTACTGATCACTGATAAAATCTCCCCACCTCCCTAAAAATAGTTGTTTAAACTAGGCTCGATCGAGTAAGTTAGAATCGAGGATGATAGATGGGGTTAGAATATAGCTCGACTCTAGAAGTTAAAAATAGCAAGATTGCTTCTGAAAGCTGACGGCTAGAGATAAAGACTCGATTCTTAAATTTAAGCACCGAGAAGGGAGATAAAGATGGTCAATTTTGGGCTGAATTCGGCCAGTATCTTGGGAATTTTTCTGGCAGTGGCCGGAGCCGGGTTATACTTCCTGCGCTCGGTGCGGCCGGAACTTTCTAGAGATCATGATATATTTTTTGCCGCCGTTGGTTTACTGTGCGGTTTAATTCTACTTTTTCAAGGGTGGCGACTGGATCCGATTTTGCAATTCGGACAATTTTTGCTGACTGGGGCAGCGGTGTTTTTTGCCTTCGAGACGGTAAAATTACGGGGTTTAACCACGGAACAGGCCCGCCGCGGCACGTCTTTTGTGGATGAACGTCCTGTGAGTCGGGAATATCGGGCCGAATTGGAACCCCTCGACACCTACGAACCAGAGGAACGTTACGAAGATAATCCCCGTTTACGCGGTTACGATGATCCCCGCTCTTCCCGCACTTCTAGTTATCAGGACGAGGAACCCCGCAGCACCCGCACCCGTCGGCCGGCCGATACTAGCAGTCGCAAAACCAGTAATCGTCGTCCCCGCAATAGTTCCCCCACTAGCGATCGAGATGTTTATGATCAGCGCCGTAGCGGTGATGATTGGGAAGAAACCAGTCCCCGTCCCCGTCGTCGTCCCGCTAGTGAAGAGACGAGCAGTAAACCGCCCCGCACTAGCCAAAAACGTCGTCCTCGCCCAATAATTGCGGACGATCCGCCATTTAAAGGGGAATACGTCGATTATCAACCGATCGATCCTAGCGATACGAGCGATCGAGAAGATTGGCAGAGACCGGATAATAGTGAACGGGAGTCGAGTAATGATCATCCGACTAGGTTTGATTATTAAGGAGTAGGTCCGATGACCAAAGCTCCCTTTTTCCTGTTTATCTGCTTGTTTTTAGGGGTTATAGGCGGTTGTAATCTCAATAACCCCGGTTTATCTACAGGAACCCTCAATAGTCGCTATAATGACGAAAAACCTGCCCTGAGCGGTGATGGTCGTTGGATTGCTTTGCTGTCTAATCGTCGCGGTAGTAATCAGATACTGCTGTATGATTTGCAGACAAAACAATACCAGGCCCTAGGGGGATTATATACGGGTCAAGAAATTACCGATAGCCCTAGTTTAAGCCAAACGGGGCGTTATCTGGCTTATGTGGTGATTATTGAGGGTCGTCCCGTCATCGCTTTATATGATCGCATTACCGATCGTTCTGAGTTATTGAGTCAAAATTATCGCGGTTGGTTGCGAAATCCCCGTCTTAGTCCCGATGGTCGTTATCTTGTCTTTGAATCCGCTCGTCGGGGACAATGGGATGTGGAGGTTCTCGATCGCGGTCCGAATATCGAGTTAGATATTCCCGATGGCAGTCCCGTTGAAAGTCCCAAACCGTGAAACGTTATTTTTTTATTAGTCTTGTTGCTGTAATTAGTTTGTTAACTGGATGTGCGGGTTATCCCAGTTTATTGTCTTTTCCTTTCGATCGAGGGGGGAGAAGTTTAAACAGTGCTGCTAGTGAATTAACTCCCTATCTTGCCTCTCGCTATCTCGTTTTTGCCTCCGATCGCAATGGCTCCCAAGCTATCTATCTTTTTGATGCCATCGATCGCCGTTTATTGCCTTTACCCGGCCTAAATTCTCTCGATCAGATCGCTTCTAGTCCTTCCATTAGTGAAGATGGTCGTTATATCGTTTTTACTGCTAGTCGTCAGGGAAAAACGGCTATTTATCTATACGATCGACAAACTCAACAGAGAAGGGAAATTGCTCCCGATCTGCTCGCGGAAGTACGCAATCCGATCATCAGTGCCGATGGTTCTAAAGTGGCTTTTGAAGCGGCCAAAAATGGGCAATGGGATATTATGATTTACGATCTATCTGGACGGGTATTAGTCAATGAAAATCAGTGATTATTAGACCTCTTGTAAAAATCAAAAATTGTTGTTAGGGTTAGGAGTCCGTAGTCAGTAGTCAGTAGTCAGGAGAATTAAGAATGAATAATAATCAATTAAATAGTCTATTGACAGATTTCATGCCATTTAATCCTTATTTTTGCCGTTTTTGAAACCTCAAAAATTATCTTAAACCCATAGCTTTTAGTCGATGTTCTAGAAACTGTTTTCCCTGTTTTTCCCCGTCAGCGATGAGAAGCTGGATGTTGGCAGGAGAGCGATCGAGTTTACTTTCATAGTTGAGACTATTGGCTAATTCCGCCGACATTTCGATCATCGGGATATGGTAATCTCGATCGGTATCTTCCGGGAAAGATTTAGGAATTTTAAATGGTTCTTTTAATTCGATCTCGCGCAAGAATTCTTCTTTAAAGGCTCCTTTGAGAAATAATTGATTGAGAAAATCAATCTGATCGAGACCTTGAAATAGGGAAACATTGCCTTCTAATTCATTGCGGCGATCAGCAATATCATCGGATTGCACGGGGATCTTATCTCTAGAGGTGGGATTAATTTTAATTACCCAAATTTCATCGGGAATATTTTCGACTCCAACAAATTCACGGCGAATTAAAGAACGGATAGGGGGATTATCAGAAAATAGTCCATCCCAGTAGGCCATAGTTTCAATAGTGACAGCAGGAAAAATGTTAGGAACACAAGCAGAAGCTAGGATATGTTCAATTTTAACCGCTTCCTGGCGCGAGTTAAATTTACTTAATTTTCCTGTCAGGACATTACAGGCCCCCATTAATAAAATTGGTGGTTCTGGTTTTGGTCCCCAAGTGGCTAATTCCGAGAAATCAATATGCGCTCTTAGTAACTGATCAAAGTTGGTAAAGCGACTGCGTAAACCATAGGTAGCTATAGAAAATAAGGTTTTAGTAATCGGAGAGGAAGGACTGAGATTATACTGGGGAATTAATCCTTTGCTGGCTAATTCTAGAGCTTTAATAGCTGAGTCATTAAATAGTTGTTCTTGGGGAGTTTGAGCGCTATTATCTTCCCAAAAATCAATCATTCTTTTCCAAACGACGCTATCACCTTTTTCGAGAGCATACCAGATGAAAAATGCACAGATAGCACCGCCAGAAGTACCACTGAGACTGACAATGTTAAAGTAATCTTGCACTTTATTGTCAAATAATGCTTTCAAGGCACCGGCAGTAAAAGCAGTTTGACTGCCACCCCCCTGACAAGCGATCGCAATTTTGGCTTTCATAAATATCCTTGTCTCCTGAATGGCTTCTATCTAAGTCCTAGACTTTTAATTTAAGGTTAACTGAAAACCTAGAATCGGACCCAAAAATATAGAAATTTTTCTGATTTTCACAGAGCTGCTCGGTAGATTTTGCCATCACTTCTAGAAAAGGAGCGAGTTTTCAGGGAATTTTCTAGGTAATTAGCTGGCGAATCGGCAAGTAATTAGCGGCAAGCCATCAGACTTGGGTGCATCTCATTGACAAGGCGGACAATAAAGCACCTGTATCATTGTCCTTGGCATATTCCTCAAAGGTAATATTTTAAAACCTGTCAATTTCTTCTGGATGTTCGCGGTAGTATTCTTCTTCAACTTGGTCAAATGTTCTGTATTTACCCATGACTTAGATGCTCCTTCTAATAAGCTTTCGCCGCTTCAATATATTGTGTTTTGCTGCTTCTTTTGTCGCCGCTACACAACAAAAGCACAATGTTGTCACCCTCTTCCCCGAAATACACACGGTAGCCTGATCCGAAGAACATTCGTAATTCTGAAAGTTCTTATAGATAATCATAAAAAGGTGCGTTAACAAAGTGTAACGCACCCTACAAGAGCTAACATTAATGTAGATGTAAACTTTGAGGAAGGCTTGGGCAAAGGGTAAAATCTTGGCTACAATAAACCTATTAAGCGTGATTACTATTAACTAAAAGCAATGACACAATCATCTTCTCCTAAAACGGTACGGCGAGGACGGGTTTTCCCAGAGAAACAACTTTCTCCTGAAGAGAAAGCCAGAATTAAAGCTGAAGACGCAGTGTTTTATAAGCAAAGAACAAATTACAGACATAAATTAGTAAACTTGATCGTGTTTTCCAATATCAACTATAACAATTAAAGTTTCTTCTGAATCAGCATCTTTACTAAAAGTAAAAATAATACGGCAATCGTAACTAACAGAACATGACCAATAACCTTCTAATCTACCTGTCAACTTATGAGATTTTAAAGAAGGATTGAACGGGTTATCCTCTAACAAATGTAGAACCTCTGATACCTGGCTTTGTAGTTGAGGATTTTTACTCATTAAGCGTTTAAAGGCTCTTTTAAAGCTCTTGTCAGCAACTAATTTCATTCTTCTTCATCCTCTAACAAATAGGCCATTATCTCTTCAGCGGTGCCTTTTTTTGCTGTTCCCATTGCTAAAGCGTTTAAGGTTTCTTGGCCATTTTTAGCGCTCTCCTCACGGCGTTTCTCAATGCGTCTTTTATGAATTAGCTCAAACAAATAATCTTGGTCTTCAATGGATAGACTCTCGACCGATTCGATAAGATCTTGAAAAAATGTGACACTCATTACAGTTTCTTCCTGTTAATTAACTTTATTTTTATTATATGTTATCATAAATATAGCATCGATCTAAAATCTAAAATTACATCAGGAGGTCAGAAAATGCTGACAGTCATGCGCCGTTACTTTACTTTAGAAGAATATCATCGCCTGGGGGACTTAGGATTTTTTGGAGAAGAAGAACGGGTGGAATTAATTCGAGGAGAAATTATACAAATGCCTACTAAAAAGCCACCTCACTCAGTTTGTAATACAATTTTAGTTCAGCAATTAATTTTACTATTGGGTAAACAAGCGATTGTCCGAGGACAGGAACCAATTATTTTACCTGGGGATAGTGAACCTCAGCCTGATGTTGCTATTGTCCGCAATCAAGAGGACAATTATCTATCTTCCCATCCCCATCCTGAAGATATTTTATTGCTTATAGAAGTTGCAGATTCTACCTTGAAGTATGACCAAGAAACTAAACTCCGTTTGTATGCTGAAGCGGGTATTTTAGACTATTGGATAGTCAATCTTGTCAATAACCAGCTAGAAACTTACAACCAACCCTATCAGGAACATGACGGACATTTTAATTATCGCCTGAAACGAATTTATTTACCAAATGAATCTGTTAAACTTCCTGGTTTTGCTGAACTGTCACTCGCGCTGTCTTCTATCCTATAGCAGTTGGTAGTAAAGCTTGGGCAAAGGTTAAAATCTTGGCTACAATAAACCTATTAAGCGTGATTCCTATTAAGTAAAAGCAATGACACAATCATCTTCTTCTAAAACGGTACGGCGAGGACGGGTTTTCCCAGAGAAACAACTTTCTCCTGAAGAGAAAGCCAGAATTAAAGCTGAAGACGCAGTGTTTTATAAGCGTTGTCGAGAAATATTTGATCGAGTCCAACCAGAATTGATTGAAGATCATTATGATTGGTTTATTATTATTGAACCTGACAGTGGGGAATATTTTATTGATGAAGATAAAAAGGTAGCGATGGCAAAATCCCGTTCTCAACATCCCGGTAAAAAGTGTATTATCATGCGAATTAATGAAACAGGAACCTGTGGAACAATATGATTCAAGGGGAATTTAATAGTCGAGGAGAGTTGTTTTTTGAAGTTGGCTTGCTGTCTGCTGATGAGGAAATTATTCTCGTCATGGCACTATTAGATACAGGGTTTACGGGATGGTTAGCGATTGATAGTCAAGATGCGGATAGTTTAGGATGGGTGTGTGATAGTGAGCCACAGGATATGCAAACTGCACAGGGAGAAGCGCGGTTTAATTTATATGAGGGAACAGTGGTTATTGAAGGGGAAGAGTTTACGGTTGAGGTGTTAGGAGGAAATGAATTAGTCAATGTTCTTTTAGGGGTTTTGTGGTTACGAACAAAGCGTTTAGTTGTTGATTTTTCAAGGGGAATGTTAACTTTAGGATAAATTTTTGTGGAGAAATGCTATAATAGCATTATATCCAGGAGCATCGAGAGTATTTCAGGTAAAATAAGCTAAGAAAAACCATGAATATTGACACGGAAATTTGGCAAACAATTGCGGCAATGCCAGAATCTCTCAAACAAGAACTTCTCCATTATACTAAGTATTTGATGGTCAACTACTCGCAAGATATTCCCCCAGAGCAGCATCCTGTCAAAAAACGTCGTTCAGGCATCTTAAAAGGAACATTTGTTCTACCATTGCCTGATGATTTTGATGAGCCTTTAGAAGATTTTAAGGAATATATGGAATGAGTGATTATCGCTATTTAGGCTTCTTTTAAGGTTCTTCAGGAGATATTATGCAAAACTAATAGGGGAAAATAGGCAAAAGGCAAGAGCAAGTAGCCTGTAGGTTGGGTTGAGCGAAACAATACTTGGAAAAAATGTCTCAATTCTCTTGAACAAGCGAAACCCAACAAAAAGTTGTTGGGTTTCCTTACGTCAACCCAACCTACAAGACTACTTTCACCTAGTACTCGGTGTCCCTTCCTCAATCAGGAAACGACACCAGTGAGCGTGAAGGTCTTGATCGCTGGTGTGGCTGATTCCCACTCTCGACAACATCGGAGTGTGATCACGAAGGCTCCTGGATGTCCTGCCCGGAGTAGAAACCGCCGCTGCCCCCCAGTGCCGATACCTTCACCTGAAACCGTAAACTCGTCAAACTCGTCGCTAACTAGAACGATAGCTTGCGATGGAGATACATCAAGAATCCACCGATAACCTGTGGTAGGGTTCTCAGCTAGTACCACATCGAACACCTCACCCATACTGAGTTCAGTACTTGAGCCATTATTCTGAAGGGTGAAAGAATGAGACATAGTTATCACGGTGATACAGGAATTAATGCGCCCGCCCCCAATAGGAGGAGCGCACGTTGCCCTAGGGGTTGACGTTGATGGTGATGGTGACGCCCTGCCCCTTATTCTGGGTGAAAGCGGCACCGGTTTCTATGGAGAACGAACTCGGGACATCGCCCGTATCACCCACTGTTTCACCAGTGAGCGGGGCAGTAGATTCCGGGGTCAGCGTAAATGAGGCAGGAGTTCCACCCGATTCCGTAAGGCCGAAGCTGGACTTATCCGGCGTCATCCCCGAGGATGCCGCCGGCCCTTCGACACGAAACGAACTTGGGATATCCTCCATCTGGCTGGGCTCTACGCTGGCAGCAGAGGTGTAGACATAGCACTGGATGCCCTCGTAGTTCCAGCCGTAGCGGCCGCTGCCTAGTTCACTCCAGTTGGTCGTGTAGAAATGGTCGCCAGCACTCCCGTTCCAGTAACGGTACAGCGGCACCGACCCAGATGCCTGAGCTGGAAGCACGTAGCACTGGATGCCCTCGTAGTTCCAGCCGTAGCGGCCGCTGCCTAGTTCACTCCAGTTGGTCGTGTAGAAGTGGTCGCCGATGGAGGGATTCCAGTATCGGTACAGCGGCACCGACCCGGATTTCTGGGCAGAGAACACGTAGCACTGGATGCCCTCGTAGTTCCAGCCGTAGCGGCCGCCGCCTAGTTCACTCCAGTTGGTCGTGTAGAAGTGATCTGTGGCATTCGGGTTCCAGTAGCGATAGAGTGGAACACGCTGGGAGCTGTCCTGGGGTACCGTCACCCCCCACATTGTCGCATCGATACCGCACTCCCCATAAGCAATTCGGAAAAAGCCCTGATCGCCCCACGTTGTATTCCAACTATTTTTGCAGATCCAGCACTGAGCCGCGTCATCGTATCCAACTACGCACACGCAGTGACCACCGGCCCGTTCACCGGTGACATGCCGGTACACGCCTGACCTGTAGGCGAAAAAATCATTGTAAACCGTGAAGCAAGCCGCCAGAGCGCCCTGGCTTGAGAGCCACTCCTTCATCTGCTCTGGGTTGGTAAACTGGGTCCATGACGTGATTTTGGTGACGCGCTGCTGCCAGTTTGCACAGAGATTGGTGCAATTCTGATCGCCGGCCGTGTACGGATAAC
The DNA here is from genome assembly GCA_007096045.1 of Microcystis novacekii Mn_MB_F_20050700_S1. Lineage (GTDB taxonomy): Bacteria > Cyanobacteriota > Cyanobacteriia > Cyanobacteriales > Microcystaceae > Microcystis > Microcystis novacekii. The sequence goes on from SFAU01000057.1 coordinate 25,743, forward strand.
AGGCATCGTCCACTACGCCTGTGTTCTTGAATCCATCAAGGGCAGGTGGGACCCACCAGCCCCCATTGGGACCGCTGCACATCCTCCCCTGTGCTCTGGCAATACAATAGAAAAGGTGCGCTTCGGATAGGTCAATGCTCAACCCAGGATTCTTGCGAGCAACGCGAAGGGTTGTTTCCACGGTTGCTACAGAGCCGAACGCAACGCATGAGCCGCAACTCCCCTGATCCTTCACCGGAGTGACGTAGTTGCTGCCCCCCACATTGCGCAAGTCGTAGCTTGCCGGACGGCCAAAGGCGGCAGCGATTCCCGCCGCGTGCAGCTGAAGGTTGGCTTGCGCCAGACCTTCGCGCTCGATAAGTGACGGCTCTCCTGGCCCTGGTGTGTAACCCAGCCGTAGTTCACGCTCCTCCTGTAGCAAGTTGGTAAGCGACGTCTCGCCAACCTCCCAGCTTGCTCCCTGAGAGGCAACTTCCTGTGCTATTTCCTCGAATGGTATTGTCATCTGAAAGCTCCTAAATTACGGTTCTTCGTTACTCTGATTTTCTGTTTTTTGTCTCTACACTCCTAAGACGATCCCGCAACCCCATTTGTGAATTTTTTTCTCCCTCGGCTCACCCCCTCAAACCCACTTCAAAGCCTAAAGCCCTCTTTCCATATAACTTGTAGCCGTTTCCGCCTCTCTAGTGAGACAGGGAAGCCATTAAAAAAGCGATCGCACTACGAGGCGACGCGATCACTTTTTAGGCTTCAATCCAAATTAAATGGCTCTCTCGACATCATGGGGTAAAATGTTCGCATATCTAGTTCTTCAATCAGAAAAAGAAGCCATCCGCACTCCGAGCAGTTTTGAGACATTATCTTTTTATTCGCTCAACGGTAAGTATTCAAATCGGTCTTGATATTCTTTGGGAAAGGAAGCTCCCGCAATGATGATTAGTTCTGTGAGAGTTTCACCAATATCCTTGGATGGATCGATTATAAAAATACCCGGTACGTGATGACCCTCTGCGAGATGGCCTGCCAAGTGTTTAGGCATAGATTTCCGATTGTTTGTCACTAAAATGAAATCATGAATCTCACACCAGATTAAAATCTCTGGGTCGAGAGTTCCTCTAGGAGGAGCGTCTGGATCGCCAATCATTCTGACAACAAGATCGGGTGCTTGGCGCATCAGTTGGGTTCGGTACAGTAAGGCGATATGCTCATCAAGCAAATATTGGATCGTCATACAGCGTTCACTGACTCAGGAGACTCTTGCTGAACACCTACTTCTGCTTTTAATTGGCGAAACCTCTGGCGTGCAGGAGAAGGATTACTTTTTTGCTCTTCTCGTTGTTGACGGCAAAACTCTAGCCAGTCAGCCAAGTAAGCACCAACTCTCTCTTTATTATGTAGATAGTAAAGGATGGTGGCATAAACTTGTTCTAGGGTAATGGTCTCAAATTGTTGGGCAATTTCTTCGGGGGTTTTGGCACGATAGATGTATTCGTATAGGACACTTTCGATACCGATGCGGCTGCCTTTGATACGGATATCATCAGAGGCAAGGAAGTTGAAGTAGTCTTGGATTCGCATAGCAGTTGGGCTCTCCCGACATCATGGTGTAAAATGTTCGCCATGTCACATAATGCGACTTTCCTCATAAATTGGCAGTATCTACATAAATATAGATAGTTGTCAGGATTTTTGAGCAATTCTACAGCTTTTTTGAGATGCTGGCGGTTGGCTTCTGTTGAAAGAAGATAGTCCGTTTCATCCATTTCAGCAGCTTATTTAATCAATAAAATCGCTTCGACAACTGTTCCTTCTGGTCAGTCCAGGGGAGGTAAATTAAGTTGACCATTTTTGATGATTGTTTGGTATTTTAGTGCATTCATAGTCTGCTATTCTTGAGACTTTATTAATTGTAGCAGTTTCAATGATAACTTTAAGGGCGGTGCGTTCCCCAATACAGATCAATGTCGAAGCCGCTTTAGAGCCTAAAACCCTCTTGCCATCTAACTTGTAGCCATTTACGCCTCCCTATTGAGACAGGGAAGCCATTAAAAAAGCGATCGCAAAAATTATCCAAAAGGCGATCGCTCAATTATTCCCGCCTCTAGCAATAGCTGACGTTCCTCAACTCTGTCTTTACGGTTCAACTGTAATAATCGAACCGTAACCCGACCAATAGCCGTTAAAGGGGTAAATTCAGCCCCACTCAGGCGAAAATGCTCATTCCATTGATTTAAACGAGGATGGTACAAGGGGATGATTTCTCCCGTTTCTAGATCGACAGAAGCTAGATCGCTCCCCTTGTACTTGTTACACAGAGTACAGGATAGGGCTAAATTTTCCGCTTCAGTTCGTCCACCATGTTTTTCTGCAATAATATGGTCAATTTCATGGGGCGCAAAGGTAGCCACATCAGGAATCAAACAATATTCACAACACCCCTTAGCTCGTTCATAAACCTGTCTTCGTAGCTCAACAGGAATATAGGTTTTGCTCATGGGGTTTGAGAGTCGTTAAGCTTCAAAAATGCCCTAGCTTTTGCCATTCTGACAATATGCTCTAAATATTGATAATGTTGCCATAGCTGTTCCTCGTCGGGAGTCAAATCCCCTGTGCGATTTTTCTCTAGGAGCATAGATAATTGAGCTTGTAAGGTTTTGGAGGGACGTAAGGCAATAATAGCTTCAGGATTGGGAAGACTTGCCAAAAATTCCAAGACTTCAGCCATTCCCGAAAAACCTTCTTGAGCAATAGCCTTAAATTCTCGCAACCCTAACGCTAGGATTTGCGGTAGCTTATCTTCAAAGGGTTGAAGCTGAGTGACAACTTCATCAGGTAGCTCGAAGGTAACTTGCATGGGCTTTCTGGCTGATGTTATTTGGGCGTTTAATCCATTCTAGTCCTTCAATTAGAAAAAGAGGCCATCTGATCAAGCAAATATTGGCTCGTCAACTGTATAAGTACACGAGGGAAAATCAAGAACCCGTTGCTTTGACAAATCATGGGGAAACGATTGGTTATTATATTCCCGCTCAATCTCAATCTCAGAAAAAAGATCTAGAGTCTTTACGCCAAGCTGTCACTAAACTCAGTAATAGGCTGGCTGAAAAAGGACTTACTGAAGATGATATTGCCACGGATTTTCAGGAGTTGAGAAAACAGAGCAATTTATGATTAAAAAACGAAAATCACAATGGCAATTGTGGGGCAACCACGGGGGGATTGCCCCTACTAAATGTAAACTAGAGATATTCGCCCAATTGTCGCTGTAATGCCTCTCGCGCCTGTTGGATGCGCTTGCGAACATTGCTATTAGAAATAGCCAGCTTTTCGGCAATTTCTGGATAGGACATCTCTTGATAAAACCGTAGGACAAATGGTTCTCGCAGCCTGGATGGGAGAAGCTCAATCGCCTGGCGGATCTGTTCTTCCATTTCTTCTTGGAGGATCAGAGAATCAGGAGTTTGCCAGCTTAACATTGAAGTTGAATTTTCATTTTTTGAGACAGTTTCAATATCTTCCACATTGCTGGCTTGGCACTGGCGTTCTCGATGAATATCTACACAAAGATTGTGAGTCATGCGAGTCAGCCAAGCTTTAGGATTAGTAATTTTCTCAGCATGAATTGGCATTTTTTCATAAGCTTTGATAATGGCTCGACTCAGGGCTTCTTCTCCATCTTTGCAGTTGCCTCCCATCCAAGTTATACAACGGAAGTAAAGGTAGTCTTGATGTGGCAACCAAAGAGACCAAAAAGCTTTCTGTTCTCCTCGACTTAGTCTTTTTAACAAATTAGTTTCTTCTCTTACAAATTGATTATTTTTCTGATAATTTTTGTTGATTTTATTGAGAGTTGCCAGCATATTTCTATTCCCTCCAGGAAAGTGGTAATTAACTTGAGTTCGGGTTAAGCAGATTAGCGTTTTCGTTGAAGCTGTCTATCGACCGATGGCTGAAGTTCTTGGCATTCCTAACAGGTATCTACCCACGTTTCTTATCCCACTTTCCGCACAGGGTAAGCGCATCTTAACAATCCTTGACAAAATGAACTTTGTCTGGGTTGCCTACCCACGATTCAGACATATTTGAGGGTCGAGTTCGTAACTATTCTGATTGACTGGTATCACTGAACTTTTTTTACATTTGTACTTAAAAAACTAAAAACCTTGCTTTGCAAGGTTTTTAGGTATCAGTTTATTTGTTCTGTGTCCATGGCAGGTCTTGACTGGAGCCAGCGATCGCTGGATAATGAAAGCATAGGTGGGATTACTCAAAACACTCTCCAGTTAAGCTTCAGAGTCGATTGTAGCCAGTAATGGCTAGTCGATCAATCGCCAAGACGACCTTGGGGTAAGGTTTCATTACTTTTCTTGGGGGGAAGTCCAAGTATCACTTGAAATGCCCATGCGGATCACAAAATTGGCCCATTGTCAATAGCGTTTGAGAGGCGCTCACCCTGATTGTTGGTATTTCTGCAAATGTGAGATGCACCTATCAGTCTGGGGCTAGATCCAGGCGATAATAACTAGAAAAATGGAAAAACTGATAACTAATAACTGATAGATTAAATCACCGTCCCGTCGGGAATAGTGGCATTTTTGAAAATAACCACGATACCGCTGCGAACATAGAAACCTAAATCTTCGCGATTAGCTTCTTCCACACGATCTTTGTTAACAATTAAAACATTGGAACCAATGCGAGCATTTTTGTCCACAATTGCCCGACGAATAGTCGAACCGGAACCGATACCCACGGGAACTTTGCCATTTCCGATCAGACTTTCCCGTTCGGGGAAAGACTCATAAAAGTCCGATCCCATCAGCATTGTATCCTCGATCGTGCAGTCTTTGCCGACTCGACTACGAATACCTAAAATCGAGTGATGGATGCGACATTCTTTGAGAATACAACCTTCAGAAATCATCGATTCTGTCACCGTACAATTGAGCATTTTTGTGGGTGGCAGATAGCGAGAACGGGTATAGATGGGGGCTTTTTCGTCGTAGAAACTAAAGGCGGGATTGGGTTGTTGGGTCAAGGCGAGATTAGACTCATAAAAGGCTTCAATCGTGCCGATATCTTCCCAGTAACCCTTAAATAAATAAGCCTGAAGATTGTAATCTTTAGCCGCCGAGGGAATGATTTCCTTGCCGAAATCGGTCTGTTCTTTATTGGCATCGAGCAGATCGATTAAAACATTCTTTTTAAAGACATAAATTCCCATGGAAGCGATGTAGGGACTTTGACGGGCTTGGTCGGGACTTAAGCCTAAAATCGTCGTATCTACCCGCATTCTTTCCAATTCTGCCCCTTTGGGTTTCTCATAAAAATCGACAATTCGCCCCGAATCATTAATTTTCATCACCCCAAAAGCGGAGGCGCGACGTTCATCGATGGGAACTACCGATAAAGTGATATCGGCGTTGGTTTCCCGATGGCGTTGGATGAACTTGCTGTAGTCCATGCGATAGAGATGATCTCCCGATAGAATTAGATATTCATCGATATCCCAATCCTTCATCGTCCAGATATATTGTCGTACTGCGTCGGCCGTGCCTTGGAACCATTGAGGATTTTCCATGGTTTGTTGAGCGGCCAAAACTTCCACGAAACCATCACTAAAACCCGTAAAATTATAGGTACGATTGAGGTGACGATTGAGGGAAGCGGAATTAAATTGCGTCAACACATAGATTTTGTCAATCTGGGAGTTAATACAATTGCTGACGGGAATATCGATTAAGCGATATTTTCCCGCTAGGGGGACGGCAGGTTTTGCCCGCAGTTTCGTTAACGGATAAAGGCGAGTTCCGGCCCCGCCACCCAAAATAATAGCTAATACTTTTTTCACGCGCGTAACCCTCGCGATTGGCTGTTTCCTTCTCAAAGTAAGTGTAGGATGATAGCGCACCTTATTGATAGAGGGGAAACAAAAATCTAGATCTAAAAGTCATCAAGAGGGAATTGATCGGAGTCTTTGGGGATAAATTCGCTAAAATCATGAATTTTTGGGCTAAATCATTAATATTCACCTTTTTTCTCCCTTTACCGTACCTAATGCCCACCACGGTGACGGGCGATCGCTGTTCTTGGTTAGCCCAAGGTTCCGATGTACAAACTTTCGGTAAACAGGGCCAAAGCGGGAAAGCTGGCAAGGTCGGCAGCCAAGGCAAAAATAGTGACAGTTTAACCCTTTTTCTCGATGGTTCTCCCCTAAAACTGGATATTTCAGGACAAAAAGGGGTCGATGGTGAAAATGGCAGCAATGGCAGCGATGGCAACTGTAGCGGTCAACCTAGCAATGTAACACGAAATCTCCAGGCGGCCGGTGGTGGTAACGGTGGCAATGGGGGTGATGGGGGTGATGGGGGCAATGGCGGCGCTTTAACCCTCTATGCCACTAATTTAGATTTTCTCCGACAAATAACGGTCAATGCGGCCGGAGGCGCTGGGGGTTTTGGGGGTCAAGGAGGCCAGGGGGGCAAGGGTTGTCGCTGTTCCCAACCTTTCTGGACAATTCAAACCTGTAGCGGTAGGCCAGGTGATGCTAATTATAGCTGTACCACCAGAGAATTTAGCTGTCAGGATGGTCTCGATGGGGCGACGGGTAATAGTGGTCGTAACGGTCGCGGGGGACGTTTAGGACAGTTAACTTTAATTCAAATCGATCGCCCTTTAACTGCCGACCAACCAAGCGCAACTGTTCCCCTGTCGGAGTTAAAAGAACGGGGTTATATTCTATCTAAAAATAGTTGGGAAACTCGCACCGGGGCAATGTCTTTATTTTCCCCCGGTTCCCTGATCGATGATCAATATCGGATTTTATTAGATCGCTCGGAACGTTCTTTTATTTTAATTTGGAATGCCCCCCAAGAGTTTAACCGGTTTGCTAATCAGCGTTTTACTTTAACCCTCGATGATCAAAAGGAAATGAAGGTAACTGTCCCCAGTGAACTCTGGATCGAGGGAACCACTCAAAAACGCAATAATGTTACGGAATTTGTCGTCTATAATGCTGTTTTTGAACGAGATGTCACTCAATTAGAAGCAAAAGGTATTACAGGAAATGGTACTGATTTAAGGCTTTTTCTCGAAGATAAAGCTTCCCAATCGAATTTAATTGGCACTAAATTTAAATTGCGTTATCGCATCACTCGTTGGCAAGCAGACGACCTGCAAACCAGTCCGAGAACTGATTTTGTCACTCGCTATGAAGGAGATATGCCTGCTAATTTAATCCGACAGGAGGGCAATCAATTTATTCTGGATATCGGTCAATTACCTTTACCTGTGGAATCTTTGCGATCGGGTACTGGGGTAGAAATCGAGTTACTTGCTACTCGTTCTTTTGCCGGTTATTCCAAAGAACAAAAAATCGTCATCCGCGACACGATTAAAGGAGCAAATATCCCCCAGAGGTAACTAAAAAAAGCTCCCTTCTCCCAACTCCCGTGCAGTCTTAACCAGTAATTTAGATAGTCAACTTAAGTAGCTGGTTATAATTAAATTAAAAATAGATTTTAGGTTCAATCCCCCCTTAGTACTAGGGTTGATTCATAGTAGGGTTGATTCATGAATCAACCCTACCCTTAGTCCCCCCTTGATAAGGGTGGTGTCTGATAATTTTTAACGCCTACCTACTTACCAAAAAGCTTTAAAATATGTTGAGAGGAAGACTGGTTATTCTCTGGGGTTCACCAGAGAATGTCCCGATCAGCGAAAAAATCAAGGGAAAGATGGGCAGTATTTTAAGTGTGGCGCCGATGATGGATTATACCGATCGCCATTTTCGCTATTTTTTGCGACAAATTAGCCGTCGTCCCCTTCTCTACACGGAAATGATCACGACGATGGCGATTAAACACGGCGATCGCTATAAGTTGCTGGGGTTCTCCCTAGCAGAAAAACCTCTAGCTTTGCAGTTAGGGGGTGATAATCCCTATCTTTTGGCAGAATGCGCTAAAATAGCCGAAGATATGGGTTATGACGAGGTAAATCTCAATGTGGGTTGTCCTAGTTCTCGGGTAAAAGAGGGCAATTTCGGCGCTTGTTTGATGGCTAACCCGGAATTAGTCGCTAGGGGTATATCGGCAATGAATCAAGCTGTATCGATTCCCGTGACTGTAAAACAGAGAATTGGCATTGATCATCAGGATAGTTACGAAAATATGGCCAATTTTGTCCGTATTGTCGCAGATGCGGGTTGTCAACGTTTTACCATCCATGCGCGCAAAGCTTGGTTACAGGGATTAAGTCCCAAGGAAAATCGCACCGTCCCCCCCCTACGTTACGATGATGTTTATCGCCTAAAAAATCAGTTTCCCCATTTGTTTATTGAAATTAATGGCGGTATCATTAATTTAGAACAGGCTAGACAACATTTACAATTAGTAGATGCAGTTATGATCGGTCGGGCAGCCTACGATAATCCCTATTTATTTGCCACAGTCGATCGAGATTTTTATGGGGAATCGGTTACTCCTCCTACCCGGGAAGAAGTAATCAAAAAAATGCTTCCCTACATCGATGAGTGGGTGAGTAAAGGTTATAAATTACACCAGATCAGCAAACATCTTTTACAGCTTTTTGCCGGTCAGCCCGGAACTAAGGCCTGGAAGCGTTATATTAGTGAAAATAGCCATGTTCCAGGGGCCGATTCTGGGGTAATCTGGCAAGCTTTACAGCAGGTAAATTCCCTAAATGATCTGGCTAATTCCCATTGATTTATTTTCCTCTCTATGATTACCCAATCCTCACTTACTGCCGGGGTAAAAAATTCAGCTATGGCGGATTTTGTTTATCAACCTCCCCCGGCAGCTATCACAGCTAAACGTATTTTAATTAAACCTAATTTAGGTTATCCTGTGCCACCACCGGTAACGGTTAGTCTGCCGGTATTAAGTCAAGTTTTGCGGGGATTGAGGGGGGTAAATCCAGGGGCAGAAATTATCTTATTAGAGGGAGTTTGTTCTGCTATTTCTTTGAGAGAAATTATCGACATTTTGGGAGTAAAATCTATTCTCGATCCGGTCATAACCATTCTTGATGCTGATAGTTTACCCCAGCAAGAATATCCGAATATTTCCCCTTTTCCTGTGCGTTTTACCTCAATGTTTGCCCCTAAAATTATCGAAGAAGTGGATTGTCGGATCACGATTGGAACCTTAAAACGCACCCATTTAAAGGATAAACCCCTGATTTCTGCTTCTTTAAAAAATCTCTATGGACTCTTTCCCCGTAGTCATTATAAAGCCCGTAGTCCCAACTCGCGGGGGCAATTACATCGTCCCTCCGTACCGCTAATTTTACAGGATGTTTATTTTTGTATCGGTCATCTTTTTGATGGGGCAGTGGTGGACGCTAATCTTAAATATTTTAGTAGTAATTGGCGACCGGATCGGGGAAAATCTATTCCTGTCGGTCAGGTGTTTTGGGGTGATGATATGATTAGCGTGGATCGCAGTGCTTGTCTGTTAGGTGATGAACCGATGCCAAGTTATTTAGATGCGATCGATTCCCTTCGTTGTCCCAACCCTGGTTTTACGATGAAATCTAAGGTTTATAGCTGGGAAAATCGATATAACCTTCCTTGTCAAAAGAATACCAATCCTTCATCTCAGCATCGGGATTAAGGGGCCAATTGTTAGCGAATCTTTCCACCAAATCGGGATTACTGATATAGGGGCGACCGAAAGCAATTAAATCCGCATCTCCCAACTGAATAGCGGCTTCAGCAGTTTCTTTTGTATAACCACAATTGCCGATTAAAGCACTGTTAAAAACAGCCCGAAACTCGGATAAAAGCATCGGTTTACCCTTTTCATGAAAACCAAAAGCCAAGCCATCTAGCAGATGCAAATAAGCTAAATTGTACTCATTTAATCTTTGGGCAACATAGAGAAAAGTTTCTCGAAAATCTTCGGAACCCATGTCATTATAAACCCCATTGGGAGACAGACGCACCCCCACCCGATGACTGGGAAAAACAGTTAAAATTGCCTCGACTATTTCCTGTAAAAAACGATAGCGATTTGCCAAACTGCCACCGTACTTATCCCGACGCTGATTAGTAGCTGATTGTAGAAAAGTATCGATTAAATAACCATTAGCCCCGTGAATTTCTATGCCATCAAACCCCGCTAATTTTGCCTTCTGAGCGGCCTTGCGGTAATCTGCGACAATTGCGGGGATTTCCTCGGTTTCTAAGGCTCTAGGGGTCTCGTAGGGCTGTTTACCTATGGGTGTATGCAACTGCCCCTTAATCTTAATTGCGGAAGGGGCAACCGGTAAAGCCCCATTTTCCTGAAAACTCGGATGAGAAGCGCGACCACAGTGCCACAATTGACAAAAAATTGGTGTTCCTTTTCTTTGGGCGATTTTTGTCACTATTTGCCATGCTTGCGCTTGTTCATCGGTGTAGATACCGGGGGTATTTTGCCAACCGTTAGCTTGGGGAGAAATTACCGTCGCTTCCGTAATCATTAATCCCGCGCTGGCCCTTTGCCGGTAATACTCGGCCATTATCTCATTGGCAAGACGTTTTTCTCCGGCTCGCGCTCGCGTCATGGGAGCAAGCACAAGACGATTTTCTAGGTTTAAATCTCCCAATTTAAATTGACTTAAAAGAGCTAGGGAAGTAGTGAAGGAAGTCATCGAATTTGCCGATAGAGAATTTAGGTTAATTTTACCGCAGTTAGTTAAAACCAGACAATCGCACTCAAGGATGATTGTCTGGCTATCTGCGAGATTGTCCCTCTGCTAAGGGAGGAGAATTAATCTGATCAACTGGCTGAATATAATTGAACTTGGTCATAAATTTGACCATAATTACCAGTTATTTAATTTATTCATTGTCCAAAATTAAAGAGACATAAACTATATTTTCTGGTAGTTGAGTCATGATGGTTCGGTATAAAATAGTGTAATTACGCTTATGTTTACCTGACCAGAAATAGTCATTTTCGAGATGTCTAGTAACTCGTGTTTTACCCATAAAACAGGTTTTCTAGGGACTGAAACGAAACCATTACTCTTCGGTGCTTGCGAATTGTAAGAAGGTTTTTCAGAATCAGTATTTTTTAGGAAACTTACCCAAAAATACCCAAAAAAGGCAAACAGCCTCTACATTGCGTTGATAAAAATGGGAAAACACGAGTTTTTAGCAACTATCGTGCATTTAATTGTGCCGATCTCGGGAAAATTGCTGTTTTTTGACGATAAAATTGCTGTTTTTTCACGATTTATTTAGAACTAATTTATTAGTAAAAAAAGATGTTAAAAAAGTCTTGATCAACTTAGGCTTTGTGGCTAGTATGTAAAGCATCTAGCTTCTTCATTGGAGACACCTGAATGAAAGCCCTATTACTGTGGCCGCTGATGCCCAACTCCTTTTGGTCCTATCAAGAGACTTTAGATCTAGCTGGTTTGAGATCAACCAATCCGCCTCTAGGTTTAATTACGGTGGCAGCCCTGTTACCATCCGATTGGGAAATCCGGTTTGTTGATCGTAATGTCCGATTAGAAACGGCTTCGGATTGGGAGTGGTGCGATTTGGTAATCATCTCCGCCATGATCATTCAGAAAAAAGACTTTCAAGAATTGATTGCCAAAGGGTTGCAGTTGGGTAAAAAAGTAGCTGTGGGCGGGCCTTATCCCACCTCCTATCCAGAAGTTGCCCAAAAAGCTGGGGCAGATTACCTGATTCTCGATGAAGGAGAACTGACGATCCCGCTTTTCCTGGCGGCCCTGGAGCGGGGTGAACCGAGTGGTGTCTTTAGAGCCAGTGAGAAACCTGATGTCACCATGACACCGATCGCCCGCTATGATTTACTAGATCTGGATGCCTATCTGGCGATTACCGTGCAGTTTTCTCGCGGTTGCCCCTTTCAATGCGAATTTTGTGACATCATCAACCTCTATGGCCGCAAACCGCGCACCAAAACCCCAGAACAAATGTTGGCTGAGTTGGAGACGTTATATCAACTGGGCTGGAGGCGCTATATTTTTGTGGTGGATGACAACTTCATTGGCAATAAGCGGAATGCCAAAGTGTTTCTGCGGGAGTTGATCCCCTGGATGGAGCAACATCAGTATCCCTTTAAACTGATTACGGAAGCTTCCCTGAATCTGGCCGAAGACAGCGAACTGATTGAGTTAATGGTCAAGGCCGGCTTTATGCTGGTATTTATGGGGATTGAGACACCCGATACCGATAGCTTAATCGGCATTAACAAGGTTCAAAACACCCGCCAATCCCTGATTGAATCCTGTCACAAAATTACCCGCATGGGGCTGCAGATTATGTCTGGCTTCATTATCGGTTTTGACAATGAGAAATCTGGCGCAGGGCAGCGGATCAAAGATTTTATTATGGAGGCGAGTATTCCCCAGGGGCAGTTTAGCCTGCTCCAGGCCCTGCAAAATACCGCCCTGTGGAATCGTCTGCAACAGGAAGGTCGTCTGGTGGATGGTATGGGTACTTTCCATCAGGGAGCGATGATGAACTTTGAGCCAACTCGCCCGGTGGAAGAGATTACCGAAGAATACATCGATGCTTTCTGGGAAATCTATGATCCTGTTAACTACCTGAAACGAACCTTCAACCATTTTATGATCATGGGGGGATGGCGCGGCAAATCGAAGCGTAAATTAGATTGGCAACAGTGGCAATTGTTCCGTTCCTTGCTCTGGCGGCAGGGGATTGTCCGACCGACGCGTTTCCGTTTCTGGTGGCAACTGGCAGTGATTGCTTGGGTCAAACCCCGTCTGCTAGAAGAGTATCTAGCGACCCTAGGAATAGGTGAGCATTTTTTTGCCTATCGCTATGAAGTCAGAGAACAATTACTAAAACAACTAGCCGATTTGAAGCAACAGAAAGCAAGGGTAGCCCAGCTGGAAAAAACGCTCAAAAGCTAGACAATAGCGCCGAGGAACAGTCATTTATCCCTAAACAGCGCTCTTGAATCCTGCCCCTTTACGATGGTTTTCCTGATTTGAGATTCTCCCCCTTACTTTAAGTAAGGGGGAAAAAAAATCAATTGGCACGCTGTTCAACCAACAGTTGGTAAGCATGATTAAAATCAGCCGTTGTAATGCGAATCTCAGCCGGGTCAGTCATTCCCTGATGGCGATAACGACGAATTGCCATCAGTGCCGCTTGGTTACATAATAACGCTAAATCTGCGCCATTCCAGCCTTCAGTTGCCTCGGCCCAATAGCCTAAATCCACATCCTCTAAAGGACGTTCATCATTATGAACCCCCAGAATTGCTAAACGACTAGAGGCATTGGGTAAATCAACTTTTAACTGTAAATCCAACCGTCCCGCTCGCAATAAGGCCGGATCTAACGCATCTGGGCGATTAGTGGCTCCAATCACTAAAATCGTTGCCGCCGTTTGCAACCCATCTAACTCCGTCAGGATTTGTCCCACAACCCGGTCACTCACGCCTGAATCCCCACTATAACGACCTCTTGCCGGTGCTAAAGTATCAATTTCATCAATAAAAACCACACAAGGGGCTGCCTGACGAGCTTTGGCAAACAACTCACGCACCGCTTGTTCGCTCGCCCCTACCCATTTACTCAAAAGCTCAGGTCCATTAATACTGATAAAATTAGCTCGCGCCTGAGATGCAACCGCTTTGGCCAATAAGGTTTTTCCCGTTCCAGGGGGTCCCCAAAGTAAAATACCTTTGGGAGCTTGGGCTTTGGTTTGCGTATATAATTGCGGATGGAGTAATGCCCCTTCCACGGACTCCTGTAGGGTTTGTTTAATCTGTTCCAGTCCGCCAATATTGTCCCAGGCCACATGGGGAGATTCCACCTCCACAGACCGCAATACCGCTGGTTTAACTTCTTTAAGGGCTTGCAAAAAGTCGGCTTGGACCACCGTCATTGTTTCTGGAATTCGCGAGTCAATCGTAGGAACCTGGCGCCGCAAAGCACTATAGGCCGCTTTCTGGCAAACGGCTTTTAAATCTGACCCGACAAATCCCACCGCATTATCGGCAATCAGATCTAAGGAAACTGATTCATCTAGGGGCATGGAACGGGTGAGAATATGGAGGATTTCTAAACGGCCCTTGCGGTCAGGCACCCGAAAGAGGACTTCTCGGTCAAACCGTCCAGGGCGACGGAGGGCAGGGTCAAGATGGTCGGGACGGTTTGTCGCCGCTAGAACAATCACCCCTTGGCTTTGGGCAAAACCATCCATTAAACCCAGCAATTGGGCTACCAGTCTTTTTTCGACTTCCCCTTCAACTTTACTGCGATCGGGTGCCATGCTATCAATTTCGTCAATAAAAACGATACAAGGCGCATTCTTACCGGCTTTCTCAAAAATTCCCCGCAGTTTTTGCTCGGCTTCCCCATAATATTTGCTGATCACCTCTGGTCCGACTAAGGCAATATAGTTAACACCGAGTTCTTCGGCCAAAGCACGGGCGGTCAGGGTTTTACCGGTTCCAGGGGGTCCGACTAAGAGAACGCCGCGAGTGGGTTCAAGTCCTAACTTGGCCAACAAGTCAGGGCGTTTCAGGGGAATGGCAATTAGTTCCTTGAGTTCTTTAATCACTTCCGTCAAGCCACCAACATCTTTCAGGGAAGCCGTGGTCGGTCCTTCGGGCGGTGTCACAGTGTCTTCAACCCCTGAATCGGTGGGGGATGACCGATTGCGATTGACCTCAAAATCATCCCCGCCAGAATTGCTCGGACGAGAGACTCCCCCTGAACGGGGAATACCGCCAGAACGGGGAATATTACTCAAGGGACGGGAATTAAATTGCATTTCGGTTTTAATTTCCCCTTTTTCCAGTTTCTCTTCCAAGATTTTAGCCAGTTCGACTAATTGCTCGAAGCCTTTGAATAATTCTGCCATAAAATTTCTCCTGAGTCAAGTGAAAGATGGGGACTGCAGCAATTCTCATTTTAAGGTTTCATGACATTAAAACCCTTGCACCTAGAGGGGTTAATAATTCTTAACGAGTCTCTAGATCGCTGAAACAACGCAAAATCGTTTCAAAATGAGAATTGCCGTGGGGACTGGGTGATAGATGGGGTTAAGAAGTCCGACTTGATCAGACTAATTACCTTTAAAATAACAGATCTGCCGCGCCTTTTACCCGGGCTAGAGGTTCTACTGACCGGGGTAAACTGGGTAAGCGGATCAAAGTTTGATCTGGGAATAAATCCCGATCAATTTCCTCATTAGCATGATAACGATTCTGCACGACATAACGTTGATAGACTCCCATTTTTTTCAAAGATGCTGTCAATCGCAGTTGTTCGGCAACGATAGCATCTTGGGCTTGCAAAACTCCAATAAATTCTGTATGTTGGGGGTCTTTGAGTTTTTTCTGGGCAGACATCACTTGTTGTCTTAAGGTTCGCAATCGTCCCATTAAATCTACACGCCCTAAGACATTTTGATACTTCATCCAAAGCTTAAAAATCCAACTTAACCAATCTCCTAAAGCGGTCGGCATTTCCAAAAATCGCAGGAGATGACCAGTAGGAGCCGTATCTAAAATAATCAAATCTTGTTGTTTCTGGTCTAATAACTCCATTACTTTTACTAGGGATAACATTTCATCAATTCCTGGCAGAGATTGAGCGACAATTTGTCGCCAAGCTTCTGGAGTATAAGCTAGTTTGATGTTTCCTTCTTCCTTACCTTCACCACTAATCATTTCTGCCAGTTCCCATAAATAATCATCCCGAAATTTTTCTAAAACGATATTAGCATCAACTTCTTGACCACTTAAATTATCAGTTAATTGTGTGGATTGATGTCCTAATTTTGTCCCAAAGGCATCTCCCAAAGAATGAGCAGGATCAATAGAAATAATTCTAATTTTTTGCTCGGGATGACGATTAGCTAACGCCCAACCAATGGCCGCAGCAACGGTGGTTTTTCCCACACCTCCCTTGCCACCAATGATAATGAGTTGGCGTTTGTCGTCAATAAAATCACTAAAACTCGGCAGAATTTTTTGCGGCCATTGAATAGGAGGCGGCGCAATAAATTCTACTTTTTCGAGGATTTTAATTTGACTCATGATCTGATCTAATGCTTCACCTCCCAGTGGTTCTTTTGCTTGTTGAGGCAGGGTGAAAATTGTCTCTTGACCTGGAATTTTTAGGAATTTATCGAGGAGTTGCTGTTGCTCACTATAGCGATCTAAATTTTGATTGGGATCCGTGAGAATGCGATTAATAAATAAGCTGCCGCAGGGAATATTTAAGTGATGCAAACTATTGAGTAATCGTTCGGTTTCTAATAAACTCATCGGTTCAGCAATTGCCACAATTAAACAAAGGGTAAAATCCTGATTTTGTAGGAGTTGCTTGCCTTCGGTTAATTCTGATTGTGTTTTGACTAAAAAGTCATCGACATCATCGGCATTGTAGGTTTTTGAAAAAGTTTGCGAAATAACACGATGTTTTTCTTGAAACAACTCTAAAGAATTGAGAATAATCTCTAAAAAATCTTTAATTTCCAATAAATTTAAGGTATGACCCGAGGGAGCCATATCAACAACAATTCGATCTACAACATTCTCTATTAGTAATCGTTGAATTTCTAATAGACCCATAATTTCATCTAAACCTGGCCAGTCTAAATCCCAAACGGGAGTTAAATCTTCTCCTTCAACAAAACTGCCCCGTTCTACTAAAAGTTCTAAAAATTTTCCGTATTTTTCTTTAAATTCTAAGAGCAATTTTTCCGCATCTAATGCCCTAACTTTTAAGTTGGGTAAGTCTTTTACAGGTAATGCCTCATCGCTAACTTCTGTTTGCAATACATCCCCTAAAGAGTGAGCAGGATCGGTTGAGATTAATAGGATTTGTTCCTCGGGAAATAATTTTGCCCAACGGCGAGCAAATCCACAGGAAAGGGTAGTTTTTCCCACTCCTCCTTTGCCACTAAACATAACTAAATGTCGAGTGTCATAGCAACTTAGAGAGTTATTTACCAAGTTAAAGTTAGTCATAGAGAAATCAAGTTAAGTAAAGTGATAGGGGGGAGAAACTTGTCCTAATTGTAATTCCCAACGGGGGCAGGCTTTCTGCCAATGCAAGACTTGCTCGATTAGTAAAGGTTCTTCTTGAAAATTAACTAAAAGATAAATTCGTGATTCTGTCCCCGGAGCAGTAATAATCTTCGTTAACGGATAGCTTTGGGTGATTAAATCCACGAGATTTTGCCATTCTGAACCTTGCAAAGTATAAAAATCTTGTTGGGCTTCATAAAGCTGTTTTTTGGCTAAAAAATATTGTCTGCCCTTGCTTTCAGAAGAGAGTACAGGCTCCTCTGGCTTACGGGAAATACATTTTAAAAGATATTCTCCTTTTCCCTCAAGTTCTTCAATTTTTTCTTGATATTCTTGGGCATGAGAACAAAGATGAGTCAGTAAATTTTCTGCCTCTAAAAAAGATGTGCCAAAACGTAAGGGTAAAATAGTGGTTTGTCGAAATAATTCACAGATAACTCGATCGTGACATAAAACCGATTGAATCAAGCGCTCATCATCATTTTGTAAAGTGTCTAAACAAACTTCGGGTTCGACTACGGCCGAGAGAGAGCCACCAGTTATCAGTAACAATGGGTTAGCCATTCCAACCGGTAATTTTAGGCTTTCTCTGGGGGTTTTCAAAAAAGCGTAAGTATATAGATTGTACAATTTCATAGGGTTTACCAAAAGAAAATTGACGATTTTTTACAAATTTTTATATGGGGGCGTTGATATGCTAGAATATTCTAAGTTATTCAGGGATTGTTATGACAACCACTCGTCCACCCAGACCAACTAGAGCTAAAATTAGCACCATGCCTCGGAAACAATCTGAAGCAGATCACCAACTTGAGCTTTATAAGTTAATTACTGAAAAACAACGTATCCAAGAAAAATTAGAAGTGATGGAGCGGCAGATTCAGCAATTAAAAAATCGTCTCACGTTTGTGACAGAGCAAATTGAGACTACAGAACAAAGTATTCAAAATTTGCGTACAGCTAATCCTCCTAGTGTAGCTAAAAAACCTGATTCCCCCAAAACTGTTGCTCAATCCTCTAATAATTCTAGTAATTTCCAAACTTTTTACCTAGAATATTAAGGCTTAATCAAGGGCTAGTTCTGACCAAGCTTCAACGAGTTCTTGAGCTTGTCAAATCCGCCCTTACTAAGCTTACAATTTGTGATTTTGTTCATGATCTATCTGGTGGCAAAGATTGCAAGTTTAGAGAGAAGATTCAGATTGGTTTTCTGCCTCCTCTTCTTCTAAGGCTTGAATTTTTAATAAAAGTTCTTCTTCCTGAATTTCAAACTCCTCCTCAGAAATATTACCCATATCGTAAGACATTTGTAAGGATAATAACAATTTGTGCAAATTTTCTGCCTCATCATATTCTATATCTGCACGCTCCTGAATTTTTTCCCCGATCCAGATCAGACCCCCAATAGGACCGGTAATAGGAAGAAGTAAAAGATCGAGAAACATAACTGATACTCTCCTTAGATAAGTTGGGCAAAGGTATAGGGTGCAGTTAAATTGTTATAGCGAATTCTTAGGCGATCACCAAACTGCTGATCGATCGCTTCAACGTTTTGGCTAAATTCCGGCTCTTGCTCCCAGGGAATTAAATAAGCTGCATTGTAAATCATGTCATCCGTCATCGGATCGCTTTCAATCACCTCTTGGGCGCGATGATTTAATTGGTCTCTAAAGACTTGAATAATGTCTTGTTTCCGTTGCAATACAGTGGCTTCAATGAGTTGACCTATATGGATAATTTCTTCCATATTTAAGTTTTTCCCCATCATCGCATCCCGTTCTTGCTTTAACTTAGGATTAGACTCCAAAGCCGCTTGTAATTCCCCCTGATTATCCCAAAAAATCTTAATGCTAACTTCTCGTTGGCCTGACAGTTTAGCAAATAATTCTTTCAGTTGGTCTCTATAGGGATTAATTAATTGTTCGGTGACGGATTCCCAGTTTTTTATAACTAATCCAAACCGCAGTGGCAACAAGGTTGTAAACCCTGCTTCCATGGCAGTTTCTAATACTTTTTCATGGCAAATTAAATAGCGACGCGATGCCAAATACTTCTCTTTATGAGCAGCAGAGTAGAGAAAAGTAAAACCATCAATCGTCTCACTGTGAACTGGCTCATTATCAATCCCTTGCAAAACCAGTCCGTCAGGAACTGGTTCGGGAAATATGCCATATAAATAAAGACCCACTGTCATCAGTATTCTCCCAAATTAAACCGGCTGAGAAGTTAAAACCAAACGAAGCTTGAGGTGAATTAGATCTAGTTGAGCTAAACCCAGATCAACATTTCCTTCCACAACAACTCCTGTATTGAGAAGTCTATCCACTAATTCTAACACAGAGGGCTTAACACCCTCCTTTCCGGGATAATAACTCCCTGCTTCCGGTAAAAGAGTGCCAAACTCTCCTAGGTGGACATTTAACTCTTCTGGCTCAACCTCAAAAATTTCACACAAATGGAGAACTTGTTCTTGCAATTTTTGGATACTTTCTGCAGCTCTATCTAAATCAGACTCACTGAGAACCCCTTTTTCCATTCGGCGAATGATTTGGGCTTCGAGCAATTGGCGTACCAGTTCCACGACAGTTAACAGTAAAGGGGCTAAACCAGCTTGGCTATTACTTTCTGGACGGGTCAGCAAGGCTTGATTATCAGAATCGTAAGGTATGCAAGCAAGTGTCATGGTTGGAGTTGGTAAATGAGCAGTTTTTGACGGTGAGTCTCTAGTGGGGAGCTTGGCCAAGAAATTTTATCTGAGGGAAGAAATCGATGTAACCAAGCAATGTCAACTTTCCGCTGCCCTGTGAAGATTCCAGGGACGAACTTACCCACGGGAGGAATGTGCTTGATTATTTTAACTCGTATCATGGCCTTCGATTGCCCCCGATTGGGATAGGGATTTTAAGGCTTGAAGTTCAGCCGATGGGGTTTCTGTTAATAAGGCTTGGGATTGGCTATAGAGATAGGAGTCGCTTGCCCAGCCATTAATTGCCATTTCCCTTGCTCTATCAACAGAGGCAATCGTTAACTACTGTAAACTTCTTGACCGTTTGAGGATTCAATTGAGGAATTTCAATGTATATAAAGAATGTGACTGATCGTTCGCACTGGTATCACGGCTCTCCATTGCACTCAATTTGGCTAAGGATTTGAAGGCTTGAAGTCGGCGTGAAAGTTCCAGGTTTTCTGCGAATAAAGCTTGGCATTGGCTAGGGAGGTAGGGATAACCTTGCAAGCCGTTAATCGCCGTTTCCCTTGCTTTATCAAGGGGGGTAATCGTCTCGTGTAAATTTCCTAACCTTTGAGGATTCAAGTGAGGAATTTCACGCATCTGAGGAATGTGCTTCATCGTTCGGACTGGTATCATGGCTCTCCGTTGCACTCAATTGGTTTAAGGATTTTAGGGTTTCAAGCTCAGTTTCCAGGGTTTGGAGTCGGAGCGAAAGTTCCCGATTTTCTGCTAGTAAAGCTTGGGATTGGCTATGGAGGTAGGGGTCTCCTTCCCACCAGTTGATTCCCATTTCCCTGGCTTTATCAACAGAGGCAATTAACAAACGAATGCGGATATTTAGAAGTTCAGTGGAGGCGATCGAAACGGAAATATCGCCGGCAATTACAATTCCTTTATCTAAAACTCGTTCGAGTATATCCGCTAAACTCGAACCTTGAGTTGCTGTTTTTAGGGAGTTGCTTGACTGGTTTTTGAGCGAGCCAGCAAAAGTGGAAGAAGTCACGGTTGGTTTCACTCAATAAGAGTATAAAATTAGTCTTTTCGCTGGGGCAAGTTGCCTCGCAGTAAAGATTGAATGGCTTTTAACGATTGATTTCCTGTCGAAGGCTCAGAAGTTGACGCTTGGGCATCGGAAGGCTCCGTTTCCTCTACAAAGGATAAGGATTCTAACGGATTGTCCTCGAGGATTTCCCATAAAATCGCTCTTGACTTATCAACAGATAAATTGGTGCGGGACAACAGAACATCGGCGCAGATATCACGGAAGTCCGAGTCAGCGGAGTTGGCCGCAATATCGTGAGAGGCGCAGACTTTAGCAATCATTAAACAAGAGCGCAAACCCGACGTTTTTTCAGTCGCAGTTTTCACCCGAAAGGTTTTGACGAGGTTGACAATAAATAAAGCATCTTCTCGACCAATCCCCGTTTTTTGAGCAAGAATTTCTGTCTGAGTTAGTTGGTCCGGTTCAGGCATATTGATAGTTACCAACCGATCCATTAAAGCATCTTGGGTGGCATGAACCCCACAGTATTCTTCTGGGTTGGAGGTGAAAATTGCCCGAAACTGAGAATTGACTTGTAGGTAATCGGGTTGATGGCTAGTGGGCGGCAGGGTGAGAATTTTTTCTTCCAAGGCAGAGAGTAAAACGTTGTTGACCTCAGGTCGAGAACGATTGAACTCATCATAAACTAGGGTAAACCCCTCTCGACAAGCCATTGTTAAGCGAGAATCCACCCAATTGTGTTTTAGCTCGTCTTCAACTTTGAGAACGCTGTGGATATAGTTATCCATCAGTTTTTTATGGGTATAGCCAGACTGGCTACCAATTAAATCGGAACTGGTAAAGTCATCATCGCCAAAGATTAGCATCACAGGTCTGGCTAAACAATTGGCCAGGTGCATTGCCAAGGTGGTTTTTCCCGTTCCTGCCGGACCACATAGATGGATGGAAAAACCAGCGTTTAGATAACGTAAGGCGCGAGTGGCAACTTGATCAATCGAAGGCGTAACAACAAATTGACCAGGGCGAAGGCAGAGGACGGCTCTTCTTGTTTGAGTTTCAGTAAATGTCATAGTTGAAATCTAGTAAATACCATTGTTGACATCCTCACCGCCGTAAACGGACGGTGATTCCTCACCACGCCACCTTTTTAGGATGGTCGCGTCAATGGGGTTGACGCTTCACCAAAAGCGGACGGGTATTCTTGAGCTAACAATTGCCCGTTCAGGTTTCCCTTCATAACCGAGTAGGCAAGGACGCTTGTGTTGCCCGAATTTGACGGCAGGGTTAATCGTCTTTGGCTTTTAAAGCCCACCTCTATAATATCCCAAAAGAGTAGGAACTGTCATCAATTAGCTCTAGAACCTTGATTCTGAAGGTATTTTTAGGATATTCATTAGTCAAGGGGCTAAGGAGCTAAAATTCTTGTCTAGACTACTTTTCCAGACTTGAACAATGACAAGCCCAGATGCAGTCCTTTTCCCTTACCTCCTTTGTCAACAAAAGACTACTAATGACAACATTAACTATAAAGTAAGTGAAGTTTTATAATACTTCTTAATCTACCAGAACCCTAGAGTCGCCCCTACAGGAACTCACCACCCCTACGTTAAGTCTAGAAACCTAGAAAAGCAGGATCAGCATGGTAGGTTTAAAACCAAAGGCTTATTGTTGTACTTTCAGATAGTCCTCTAGTTTAGTCAGGAAAAGGGACTAGAGGGTTTTTACTCTAGCCCTAGGCTTAAGTGGGTTGGAATTAACCTAGAGATTTATTTGCCAAAAACGTAGATAGACAACTCTTGACGAAATTGACGCAAATCGTCTTTTAGCTGTTTCGCTTCCGCTAAACGTCGTTCTTGGAATTGACTTAAATCATCTTTCACCTGTTTGGCTCGATCTAGATGAAGTTGACGTAATTCGTCCGCTAGCTGCTTCGCTGCCGCTAAACGTTGTTCTTGGAATTGACTTAAATCATCTCTCAGCTGTTTGGCTCGATCTAGACGCTGTTGACGTAAGTCGTTCTCTAGCCGTTTCGCTGCCGCTAAACGTTGTTCTTGAAATTGACGTAGATCCTGTTTTTGCTTTTCCGCCTGAGCTAAACGCTGTTTTTGGGTAGCTGTTAAAAACGCAAGGCTTTCTTGTTGAACTTTTTGGAAAGATTCGCGCAAAGCAGTTGCCTGTTCTTGCGCTTGTTTTTGTCTTTCAGTTTTGACATCCGACAAAAAAGCTTGGACTTCTTGCGAGAGTTTAGCTACTTCTCCAGCAATCGATAAACGATCCTGGCGGAACTGTTCCATGAGAGCAGGCATGGGGTTGTCCTCAATTACTAAATACTATGGAATGGATTTGACCCAATCACCCGTTAGAAAAACCTTGACGGAGACTGGGGGGAGAGACAGCAGATTTCGACTTTTCTTATCATCCCAAAGTTGAGATAGCGAATTACCCTATCAATTATAGACTATTGCGCCCCAAGAGAGGGGTAACTAAACTCAATAGGGATTAAAGAAAAGCCGAGAATCTAGAAAACCCGGTCGGGTTTTAACTGAGCAGATAGGAGAATCTGGGATCAATCCTTAAGCAGGAACCGCTGCCGATTGAGTCAGACCAACAGCTTCAGCATATTTGAGGTAGGTTTCAACAGAAGCGATAACTACACGAGCTTCAATCGCTAATAGACCTCCTGCAAAAATAGGAACTGATTATGTACAATAAAGTAAAACACTCAGAAAAACCATGACTTACGAAAAAGTAAAAAATTTGAATCCAGAAGAGTTTAAACGCTTTTGTG
>SFAU01000058.1 GCA_007096045.1 Microcystis novacekii Mn_MB_F_20050700_S1
ATTTTCGGTGATTGCTATGAGATTACAACATCTGCTCGAAAACTTGACAGACGCGGGTTTGAAAGCGCTGACGGTGTTTTATTTTTAAAAAAGGGCGCGTAAATTCGAGATAGCGAGGGGATAAACTGGAAGTATCGATGACTCGAATCGATCGCAATGTGCCTAATTGTAATTCCTTTTGAACCATCAATTCAGAAATACCGGCAGCAGCCGAACTATTCTCGATGATTGCTTTTACCATTTCTCCCGTATTTAACAGCAAAGATTTCGGGCTCTTCTGGTTTCTGTGTGGAAACGAGGTCTATACTGATAGTTTCTTCCGAAAAATAGTCCTAAAAGTCTTGCCCAATAAGCACTTCAGGATTCCATAAGCAAAAATTATCACACAAGGGTGCGTTCCCCACTGCAACTCCGACTACGCAACTAATCGACGAGGGGGAACGCACCTTACTGATTGAGTGATGACAAACTACTACTTCTTGGAAGAACTTCTCCGGAATCGTTTCCCTCCCAAGAAAATCAGTCCTAAAACCCCCAAACTTAACGGGTTCATCGTCGAGGATTCGGGAACCGGAATCGCCCCACCGTCGGCGGTGAGTTCTAGATCGACCTCCTTACCGAAATCTCCTAGATTGTAATCAAAGGTAAGATCGGGCTTGAAATTGGAGCCGGAGACGGAGAAAGTACCAGAACTTCCAATTGCAGGCAAATAACCATCGAATATTCCCGAATCCTGGGAATCGGTGATGATACCTCCCTGGACTTTGAGCGACAAAGTGCCTCGTTGGTTATCAGGAATAAAAGGACTATTAAGGTCGATGCTGAAAGTCCCGTTGCTAATAGCAAAATCGAGGGAATTTTCACCCCAGTTGACACTACCATCACCCGTACTGGTAATATCTAAAAACTGTCCTGAACTGAGAATCGACCCCGTGTCGGGATCGGTGACGGTAAATTTAATCGGGTCTTTGCGTATCGCGCACCCTCCTCCACTGACAAAATCCCAGTTGAATCGCGGACCCCAGATCACGCCTCCGAAAGGTAATTTGATTCTTTGTCGGGCTGTCACTCCGGCGTAACTACCAGCACAAGCTACTTCCCCGCGGTTCCAAACCGTCGCTGTCCCGGAAGCATTAATGAATCCCGATACTGTTCCGACTCCGATCGCGTTTATTTGTACTTTTGAACTAGCAGTAGCCGAGGCGCCCCCGATCGCAGCGCTGGTCGAGTGATTGTGTATAAAGGGAAGGGATGGAACCGGGGGGGAGATAGTATAGCTATGTCCGTAGCTGCTCGACGACCAAAAAGGAGGAGCGTAAGGAGAGAAAGCAAAAGCACTTCCCCCGTCGAATCCCCGGACGAGAGGAGTCGTGTTTGGCCCGACATGAAAGGTAAAACCGTGGGTAATGCTGTAAGAGGTAGTGGTTTGTGGAGCAATAATAGCAAGAGCAGCAGCAGCAGGAACCGGCGTACCGAAGCCAATAGCGATACCTGCTCCAAGAAGGACTGACAGAACGCTTCGAGAAGATGATGGTGTCATAAGCAAAAAAATTCTGGTCTTATGGGTTAGCACTAACCCTATTTCTTGATCGCCAAATTTGTCAAGAAATTTTTGTAAATTTTTGTAAATTTTTGTAACGGCTAAGACAAAGTTATATAAAACTACTCAAGGTTTACCAAAAATCAATTTTATTCAGCCAACCCTAAGTAAATAGTTCGATAGCTGCCATGTAAGTAGGGAGGCACAATTATTTGTAGGATGGGTTAGCGCACTTCGTAACATAATCGGGCGTTGGGTTTCATGCTTCAACCCAACCTACGTTCTACGTTCATCTTATATTTAATTCCACCCACCCACTTATATCTATCGTTTTTAATTCAATTTCAACAAAAAAATATGGGGCAATTAAAATTATTTTTATTGGGGTAAGTTTTTTGAATAGAAAGACTTCGAGTCTTGAGATAATATTAGGTCGAGGTCTATACCTAATACTAAATCCGTTGAGTATAGGCTACATATCAGGATAGGCACTCATGCAAAAGGGAGAATAAATAATCAGTTTTTAATAACCAAATTTAGTAAGTAGGTAGGTGTTAAAAGTTGTCAGACACCACCCTTATTAAGGGGGATCAGAGGCAAAATCTATCTTCAATTTAATTATAACTACTTACTTATAATCTCTCTTTTTTAACAAAAAATAATTTCCCTTACATATCTTTATTTTTGCTCAGGTTAATTTTCGGTGATTGCTATGAGATTACAACATCTGCTCGAAAACTTGACAGACGCGGGTTTGAAAGCGCTGACGGTGTTTTATTTTTAAAAAAGGGCGCGTAAATTCGAGATAGCGATTCAGAAATCCCGGCAGCAGCCGAACTATTCTCGATGATTGCTTTCACCATTTCTCCCGTATTTAACAGCAAAGTCACCTTTAATATCTGTAAATCGATGCCCCAATTCCGTAGCGCTTCCTCGAATCTTTGTTGAGTTCCCGATCCCGATTCTCGCATTACCCAAGGGGTTTCCACTAATTCGGGTAATTCGATCGCTTCTCTTTTATACCAGGGATGAGAACGTCCGACAATAATTAATAGGCGATCGCTGCCGACGCTCTCCTGTTCTAAACAATGTGTTAAATCACTCTTGACTTCTCCCTCGATTAATGCTAGGTCAAAACGTCCGTTAGCCGTACCCAGACAGATTTCTTCCGTATTAGCTAGGGTGCAGTTGATCTTAATTGCCGGATAGCGCTCCTGAAAATCGCTAATTTTTGCCGGCAGCCAATAGTTACCAATAGTCAAACTCGACCCTAATTGTAGTTCTCCCCGTTGCAAGTCGTTAAATTCCGCCAGTCCCCTTTCTGTCAAAGTTACCTGGGTAAGAATGCGTTGCGCTTCTAATTGCAATAAACGTCCTGTTTCCGTGATCTCGATATGACGACCGACGCGATGGAATAATTTCACCCCGTATTCATTTTCTAGGGAGGCAATGGCGGCACTGACGGCCGGTTGGGTGATATATAAAGCTTCTGCTGCTTTGGTGAAGTGGAGATGTTCCGCAGTCGCTAGAAAGATTTCCAGTTGATCTAGGGTCATTCTGGCCATGGCAATCGGTTTTCCGTCTCTATTGGTCTTTCCATCATTTTAATTTATTAAATCAACAAGAAAGAATATTTGATTTTATTAATGGCTCTTTCTAGAGTGGAAGTAGGGCGATCGAGATCAGAAGACCCGATTAAGAAAAAAATCCTATGACTACCATGATTACCGCCATATCTACAGCAATAGCGGCCTTTATTGCCACTAATCTCGATGACATCCTGATTTTGACGATTCTTTTTACCCAGGTCAATCAACTTTTTCGCCGTCGTCATATCGTTATCGGTCAGTATTTAGGCTTTATCCTGCTGATTTTGGCCAGTTTAACCGGCTTTTTCGGTAGTTTCTTGATTCCGGCTCAGTGGATTCGTTTTCTCGGCCTGTTGCCAGTGATTTTCGGGATTCGGAGTCTCTGGCAGCGAGAAGAAACCGAGACGGATAATCATCTGGAGGTGACTGTAGAATCAGCACCTTCTTCTCCTTTGGCGGCCTGGTTTTCCCCTCAAACTGGCGCTGTGGCGGCAATTACCATCGCCAATGGCAGCGATAATATCGGCATTTATCTGCCGCTGTTCGCTAGTAATACCTGGCCAAATTTGGTCACTATCGTCAGCGTTTTTCTGATCTTGGTGGGTGTTTGGTGTTTTACTGCTCATCAGTTAACCCAATTACCGGCGATCGCTAATTTAATTACCAGTCACGGCAGCCACTTTGTCCCCTGTGTGCTGATCGGTTTGGGTGTATTTATAATCAAGGAAAGTCTTCCCCTCGCTTTCTTGGCCTTATCCTTAAGCTATGGATGGACGCTTCTCCAGCAGCAACCCAAATCTATTTGATTTTTGATTTAATACAAATACATCTAAAAAGAGATTTTAGATTTTTTCCATACCATCTATAACTCAAGTGCCATACAATAACATCATCTTCTTGACCGTAGCCATCTCGATCATGTTATTTTTTCTCAAATCACCAGTGACGGAAAGTAAGACCAGCATTACACCGAAAAAAGTCAATCCCAATCGAGTCCGCGATCATCTGGCCAATGAACGCACCTATCTGTCTTGGATGCGAACAGCGATCGCATTAATGGGTTTTGGTATGGTTATTCTGCGTTTACGGGCCTTTCATCCTCCCCTGGTTCCCCGGCCCGGTTATGGCTGGAAATTAGGCTTAATGTTCGCTTTAGTGGGTTTATTGACCGTATTTTTGACCACGGCCCATTATTTTACAGTCAGACGAGATATAGATGAAGATACCTACGAACCAGCCGATCGATGGGTGGTACTATTTAGTTTAGCGATCGTTATTCTCGGTGCGGGAATTATCTATTTTGTCGCCACCAGTCCCGATCTGTTGATCGGTAGTATGATGACTTTCGAGTAAACTTTGGGGGTTAGGTGGGTTGGAGTAGGCGCCAACTGACCGTGACTAGAACCGTATAAAGCAGTATTTTTAGGGCATTTTTGGGCAAATATTCCGATAATCTTGCTCCCACTACCACCCCCGGTATCGCACCTAACCAGATGGGAAGTACCAGATTCCAATCTACCGTTCCTAACCCCAGATGACCGATGGAAGTACAGGTTAAGAGGATGGACGCTTGCGATAGGTCTGTACCGACTAATTTGCGAGAATCAAGCTGAAAAAAGGTCATCAAGACCAATGCAAATAAGGAACCACTGGAAATACTGGTTAAACCGACCAAATAGCCTAAAACTGCCCCTAATACCGTTGTTTTTATCTGACCAGAGCGAGTGGTTAAATCTAATTTTGGCCAAGACCAAGGGGACAAATCGGGAAAAAATAAGGAGATTAGTAGTTCTAGGGCCGCTAGGACAGTCACGATCATCAAGACCAGACCGATGATATGAGGCAACCATTGATCGAGATTGAGGGAGCTATTCTGCTGAAAATAGCGAAAACCGACTAATCCTAACAGAGAACCGGGTACACTGCCAATTACTAGCCATTTTACCACCTCTAACTCGATCGTTTGCTGTTGCCAGTGACGAACGGTGCCGACCACTTTCATCAACCCGGCCGCTACCACATCGGAACCCACTGCGGTGGTAGCGGGAACCTGAAATACAAAGATCAATAGGGGTGTAATCAAGGATGAACCACCAATTCCCGTTAATCCCACGATAATTCCGATAAAAAAGCTAAATATTGTCAATAAAGAATAGTCCATTTTTGCCTCAGTCGTCTCTCTTCTCCAGTGCGTTTCTAGTCGTTAAGGAACAAAATTAGTTAATTAAGCCTTTAAAAGAGTAAAAAACAGTAATAGTAAGCTTTTATCGCTGTTTAATCTTTTTAGTCTCTGTTTATAACCAGTAATCTCCCGAATCGAAACTTAATTTTCTAGCTGTCTTGTAAAATGTAATTGTATTTTAATACGACTGCGATTGAATCATGGTTAAAATACAGTCAAGCCCTATACATTTTTTGGCCAGAGGATTAGCTACCGTGAGTATCATCATCGAGCGAGTATCGAAGAAATTCGGCACCTTTACCGCTTTAGACAACATCAACCTAGAGATCAAATCGAATCGTCTGGTGGCACTGCTGGGGCCGTCTGGTTCAGGAAAAACCACTCTCCTGAGAGCGATCGCAGGATTAGAACCCCCCGACACAGGCAAAATTATCATCAACGGCAAAGACACAACCAATTTAAATGTCAGAAAAAGGAATATTGGCTTTGTTTTTCAGCATTATGCGCTTTTTAAACACCTGACGGTGCGTCAGAATATCGCTTTCGGTTTAAAGATTCGCAAAGCTGCCCCGGACTATATTCAAAAACGAGTGGACAATCTCTTGAGTTTAATTCAATTGCAGGGATTAGGCGATCGCTATCCAGCCCAACTATCCGGGGGTCAACGTCAACGGGTTGCCCTGGCCCGGGCTTTAGCGGTGGAACCGGAAGTATTATTATTAGATGAGCCTTTTGGGGCCTTGGATGCCAAAGTTAGAAAAGAGCTACGGGTTTGGTTGCGACAGTTACACGAGGAGGTTCATGTCACCAGTGTTTTTGTCACCCACGACCAGGAGGAAGCCATGGAAGTGGCCGACGAGATCGTAATTTTCAATGAGGGTAAAATCGAACAGCTGGGAACTCCCGATCAAGTGTACGATCATCCTGCCTCTCCTTTTGTGATGAGTTTTATCGGCCGGGTGAATGTTTTACCACCGACCTCGGCCGCACTATTCGGGCAGCTTGGGGGGGTTACTAACGGAGTCAAGATTTTTATTCGTCCCCACGATCTAGAAATTCTCTCTTCTCCCAATGGGTCTAGCATTGCGGCAAAAGTCGAGCGCATTATCCATCTGGGTTGGGCCATCGATGTGGAATTAATTCTACCGGATCGCTCTCTCCTGATTGCCCATCTGAATCGAGAACAACTGGCTCAACTGCATCTCAAAGTCGGGGAGCAAGTTTATGTTCGTCCTCGGGATGCTCGCGTTTTTGCTTAAAAGCAAGGAGGTTGCTGATTTGAGGTCTAAATCTTCTTTTGTGGGATTTTTCAAACTAGACCTAAACTAACTTTTGCACGGGAACCTGCACAGTTGGCATTCATACCTCGATTCAGCAACGCCAACTTTTTTTAGAACCCACATTCCGCACTTCAAATTGTAGTATAGACCTCTTGCATAATTTTTTTATGCTACAATGGGGGGTTTGGCTTTTTTCTCGGTTTTTAGATGGAAGTCGAAAAAAGAATAAAATGTGATCTTGGGTCAGGAAATCATCTATACTTTATACTATGTTTATTAGTAAAAATTAACAATATCAGAAGTTATTCGAGATTTTGGTGATGATCTCAAGTTTTAGCTATTTTAGCTACCGTGGCTAAAGGACAAGCTACAGTGGTCAGTGCCTGAAAGTATAGGTGAGCAATCTATTCTTCTGCCAGAAATTGTTAAACCAGGCTCTGTTTACTTGCGGGAATACATGAGCAAGGTGCGTTCCCAAAAATCGATCGGTGCAGTAGTAGGACTTGCATTAGGGAACGCACCCCACATCGAGGGCGTACTGCTAGGCAGTGCCTTCGGCATCGCACTATAGCCAATGTTTTGGATAAGTTCTTTCTTCAGCTAAATTGTTGAAGATGACCGCGCACACTACTAAAATCATCGAACCCTCAAAAGTTGGTCTCAGCAAAAATTGCCAATCGGGTTGGGTCATCATCACAACTAAGGCAACAGCACCTGCGGGAGGATGCAACGTTCCGGTAAGTTGCGTAATGCCGATCGTTACCGATACTGCCATGCCAATGACTAGAGGTGAAGCGCCGAAAAAATGCAGAAGTGTTAGACTGACAAGCGCCCCTAAGACATTCCCGCCGATGACATTACGCGGTTGCGCCAATGGGCTATCGGGAGCGCCGAAAATCAAAACACTGGTGGCACCAAACGGAGCCATCAGCAAGGGCGAATTCGTTTCCATCGTCAGGTAAGCACAAATCGAGATTGCCAGAAAACTGCCGAACCAACTCCAAAAAACGTGTCGATGATGAGGCTTCTCGACTGGACAGGCTAAAGAGCAGGAGCGCCATCGGTGGAAGATTTTGAACCAATAGTTTTCCCACATCGATCGAATCTTTTTGTAGGAGAGCATAAAATGGTAATAATTGTTACTGAAGTTAGAATATCATGACTTCCTCAAGAAACTTTGAAAAAGTATTCAAATTTACAGATTTTTTGATTATGATGTCCATTTAGAGGCATCTATAGCAGTAAAGATTAGGTTCCAAGCTTTTTGATTCCTTGCAAAGCCTAGAGGCTCTCTTATTCTTTGTGTGGTCAGTTTAACTTATATAGTAGTGATCGATCTTTGTGTCCTCTGTGTCTCTGTGGTTCCTTCCACTCACTCACCCGCAAGACTGTATCTTAGAATACATTTTACCCACCAAGCCTGGGAGAGCCGGCATTCTTTTATGAACCCTCCACCACTACCAGAGCAGCGATCATACTAAGGTAACAAGTAGATGATCTATCCCCAATTAAGTGCTAATCTGACAGAGGATATTAGATTACCTAGACTTATCAACTTCAATGAATGAGTAAGGTGCGTTCCCCAAAATCGATCGGTGGAGTGGTAGAACTGACATTAGGGAACGCACCCTACGGCTACCAGATCGGCGATCGCAATCAGCCGACCAGTTTGCGGCGTTCCAGTGCAGCGACTTGTTAGGCTGCGGCACCTCGGAACGAGCATTTGCTAGAACCCCTTTTGCTTTCATAGTAGTTTGAGCCTTGACATTTGTAACCTTCCACATTACAGTAGAGTTGTAACCTACAAAGTTACAAAAAATATATTTATGTATAAGATTAAACTGTCATTAAACTTTTATAGACGAAGATTTAAGATGAAATATAGGAGAAATCCATTGAATGATACAAACTTTTAGAAATAAGGCATTAGAAAGATTATTAAAAGAAGGTAATGCAAAAGGTGTACCCAAAGATTTAGAAAAAAGAATAAGGAGAAGACTTGAAGTGATAGATTCTGCAACAGCTATAGATGACCTTAAAATACCGGGTTATGATTTACACCAGCCTAAAGGGGATAGAAGAGAAACTTGGTCAATAAAGGTATCAGGTAACTGGCGTATTACTTTCACATTTATCAATAATGATGCCTACGATTTAAACCTTGAAGATTATCACTGACTATAACGAAAAACAAAGAGTTTTGATTCAAGCAGGAAAATAATTTATGAAAGACTTACAAGATATTATTAATGGGAGGCAAATAAGACCAGTACATCCTGGAGAGGTCATTTCAGATGTGCTTGAAGATATTGAAATGACTCAAACAACCTTTGCTGAGTTTCTCGGTGTGTCTCGGCGCACTGTTAATGAAATTATTCAAGGTCGAAGACCAATCACGGTAGATATGGCAATTCGTATTGGGCAAACCTTAGGGAATGGTCCTCAACTTTGGCTCAACCTTCAGCAAAAGGTTGACATCTGGGATGCGATACAAAAGCATAAGGAAGAATATAAAAAATTGCCAACGATAGCATAACGGGATACATCTATCCTGGCTTGCTAGCTAAGTTTAAATTGTGATATGAACTCTTACCTGTCGAGATAAGAGTTCATATAGCATTCTGCTGAAGATTTGACAGATAAACTTAAAATACTATCTCACCAAAAATTTAAGCAGCCTAACTAGATATTATCGAGAAAATTGCCATATATCACGCTAAATAAGCATTTTTTCCAGAATCTTTCCCTATATTACTCTCAAATAGAGCGATCGCAAGAAAATTTCCATATAACATCAAAATAAGCCTTTTATGCCGATTGGGGATGGGGAAGTGGGGAGCGGGGAAATTCAACTAAAACCCTAAAACCCAATACCCAACCGCCAAAACCTAAAGCTCAACAGCCAAACCCTAACAGCTAATGCACCGATCGAGCGCTCAATCATTATTATAGAGACAGTAACAAATATTTATGAAACTTCATGCTTATTAATCGCCTTGGCATCGATCGCGGGAAAAAATTCCTTAAAGAGAGTATCTTGTTCGGCAATGACCCTAATCCCGAATTAATTGGCATTTTAGGGGTTTATTTCGTGCAGGGCATTCTCGGACTCTCCCGATTAGCGGTTAGCTTCTTTTTAAAAGACGATTTGGCCTTGAGTCCCTCCCAGATGGGGGCATTAATCGGAGTGGCGGCGATTCCTTGGGTGATTAAACCAGCTTTTGGCTTTCTTTCGGATGGTTTGCCTATTTTTGGCTATCGTCGTCGCCCCTACCTGATTTTATCGGGAATCCTCGGGGTTTTAGCTTGGTTGGCCCTAGCCACTGTGGTGGAGAATGCTTGGCAAGCGATGGCCGCGATCCTGCTTGGTTCCCTTTCTGTCACCATTAGTGATGTCATCGTCGATTCTTTGGTAGTAGAAAGGGCCCGCAGAGAGTCCTTCACTCAATCCGGTTCTCTACAGTCCTTAACTTGGGGAATATCGGCGCTAGGCGGCTTAATTACGGCTTATCTGGGGGGTTGGTTACTGGCACACCTCGGTACTCGTCCTGTCTTCGCTCTCACGGCTATTTTTCCCCTGATTGCCTCAGCCATGGCGTTTTTAATTACAGAGGAAAAAGTCAAGAATAATGACAATACACAATCCACGCCGAAAGTCAAGGAGCAAATCGGGCAATTATGGTCAGCAATTAGACAAAAATCAATTTTATTACCCACTGCCTTTATTTTCCTCTGGCAGGCTACTCCTAGCGCCGATTCTGCCTTTTTCTACTTCACCACCAACGAGTTAGGATTTGAACCAGAATTTTTAGGACGAGTGCGCTTAGTCACCAGTTTAGCCTCGATCCTAGGTATCTGGGTATATCAACGGTTTTTAAAAGCGATTTCCTTTCGTTTAATTTTGGGTTGGAGTACGGTGATTTCTGCGCTTTTAGGGATGACTACCCTACTCTTAGTTACCCATACTAATCGAGCGCTCGGTATTGACGATCATTGGTTTAGTTTGGGGGATAGTCTCATCCTCACCGTCATGGGACAAATTGCCTTTTTACCCGTCTTAATTTTATCAGCGCGTCTTTGTCCTGTGGGTATTGAAGCATCTCTATTCGCTTTATTAATGTCCATCTGGAATATGTCGGGATTAGTTTCCCAAGAAATTGGCGCTTTATTAACCCATTGGTTGGGAGTTACCGAAACTAATTTTGATAACCTTTGGTTATTGGTGGTGATTACTAATCTCTCTACTCTCCTACCTTTACCCCTAATTAAATGGCTACCTTCTACGGATCCGCAATCTCAGGAAGTCAAGAAAACTTTTCCCCCCGCAGAAGTCTTTGAACATCATGTTACTGGTTCTTTAGCTGAACCGGGTTTTATTCCCGAACTTGTCCCCGAATTAATCGAGACAAGAGATTGACAGTCCAGAAAAAGGGTTTCTCAAAGAAACCCTTTTTCTAAAAGTCTTTACCCCGTTTTTTCGTCTGCCTCAAATCGCGTTGAAAGCGGGTGCTTTCCTGTGGGGTTAACATTCCCCTGTATCCTTGTTCCAATCCTCGAACATCTGCCCGACGCTAGTATAACGCTTAAGACGCTCAGGATGTTTTTCTACTTCTTCAATGGTGGCGAGCGTTTCTGTATTAGGAATTTGAACATCAAAGGGAAAACCTTGATGAAAATCGACATCAGATAAGGCTGGATGCTGGATTTTTTGTAGCAGAAGCTGTTGTTCTTCCTCAGTTAAGGAAAGGATAATTTGAGCAAGAGAATCAATTAGTTTAGTATTGATTGCAGCAGCTTGACTCATATAGCGTTTACATTGTTTAATAGTCTATTTTTGAATTGGCGATTTATGAGCAGTTATTTCGACTCTAGCAAATCAAGCTAAAGGAGAGTTTTAAACTCTGCCACTGTCAATCCCGCTTGACGAATGATAGATCTCAGTGTTCCCTTAGCCACTTCTCGATGGTCAGGGATGGTGATGCGTCGATAGGGATAGGATTTTTGTCTGAGTATGATATGACTTCCTCGCTGCCGATCTAATTCGTAGCCAATCTTGCCTAGTGCTTTAACCACTTGGCGACCAGCGATAGAAGGAAGTTCACTCATAATTCAACCTCTACCAGTTCCTCAGAAATTGGTGGTGGAATCGGTTCATTGTGCGCTTCTAGGCTTTCTAGATATAAAGCAATTGCTTCCTGAATGTTGGCGAGTAACTCTTCCCGGGTATTGCCTTGAGAAATACAGCCGGGTAGGGAGGGAACTTCAGCCACATAAATGCCATCTTCATCTTGCTCAATTAAGACGCGATATTTCATGGGTTTGTCCTTGCTTTGAATTGATTGGAAGTCAATTATCTTGATCTAGTTTAGCGCGAGTTAGCAATCCCTAGGGATCGCCCTAAGTCCAGAAAACGGGTTTTTTAAAGAAACCCGTTTTCTAAGTTGATGAAATAAGCTAAAATCGAATCAACTCGTTGCCCTCGCCTTATGTTTTCTATCCAAACTACCTACACTCAAGCTCAAGAAAATTTAGCGAGCCTTCTGGATCGACTGGAAAGCGAGAATAGTATGGCGATTATTACGCGCCCTGGTCATAAAGATATGGCATTATTGAGCGCAGAGGAATTAACTGGCTTATTAGAAACCGTTTATCTTTTGCGATCGCCTGCGAATGCTAGAAAGTTATTGGCAGCACTGGAACGTTCAATGGAGAGGGACGTTCAAACAATACCGGGACAGACAGTTACAGAACTTTGTCAGGAGTTAGGAATTGAACGCCAAGAGTAGGGCAATTGTCTTTGATCACCAATTTCGAGAAGATTTAAGATGGTGGTATAAAACAGATAAAAAAATCGCCTTTCGCCTACTCGATCTCGTAGAATCTGTCAGTGCCGATCCCTTTACTGGAATAGGCAAACCAGAACCCATAAAGTATCTTGAAGCTAATACTTGGTCACGCCGAATTACCACAG
Source organism: Microcystis novacekii Mn_MB_F_20050700_S1 (assembly GCA_007096045.1). Taxonomy (GTDB): domain Bacteria; phylum Cyanobacteriota; class Cyanobacteriia; order Cyanobacteriales; family Microcystaceae; genus Microcystis; species Microcystis novacekii. The sequence goes on from SFAU01000058.1 coordinate 12,563, forward strand.
AACACCGTCTAGTCTATCGAGTCAAAGATGACCGCATTGAGTTTTTAGCAGCACGATATCACTATACTTAAACAGCTTATGTATTCCAGAAAACGGGTTTCTCAAAGAAATCCGTTTTCTATGGCATTCATCTTGCTTAATTGAGAACAGTTTTTAACTTTTCCAAGACAGAATTGTTTAACGTAATTTTTCCCATTCTTCTCTACTAATATTTGCTTGTTGTAAAATTTTAGCCAGCAAGCTTTTACTGATATCTCCTTGGTGTGGATTAGGAATCCAGATTTTTAACTTTCCCTGCACCATATATTGATGATTTCCTCCTACCAGAGGACCAGAAAATCCCAGCTTTCTCAACTGGCGAATTAACTCTTTCCTTTTGATGGGGGCAAAAGGTGGCATCAGGCGATTTTTTGTTGAGGGGTTAGATTGATACCGTCAATAATCGGTAACTGATGCTGTAAGCGTAGTCCTAAAATAACCCAGCCTTCCAAAACTTCCTGTAACTGTTCCTTAGTAGCTTCGAGAGTTGTTTCATTAGCATATACTCCCTCAAATCCTGGAATTTCTCCATAAAAAGTACCGTCTTCTAGAACTTCATAAGTTGCCAGTTCCATTGCTTGTTTTAGATATTTTGTTAGCATCATTGACAGGAATAAAGCTCGGTGATTGTCTCGAAGATTGTCGATTTGATGATCAGTTGTTTTGACTCTGGCGATAATTTTGCCATTTTTCTCAGCTTACCATACTCATTCCAGAAAACGGGTTTCTCAAAGAAATCCGTTTTCTTCCGTTTTCTTCTCAAAGAAACCCTTTTTCTTCCGTTTTCTCAGTTCAAATGGCGCTTAAACAGAAAACGGGTTTCTCAAAGAAATCCGTTTTCTTCCGTTTTCTTCTCAAAGAAACCCGTTTTCTCAGTCCAAATGGCGCTTAAACAGAAAACGGGTTTCTCAAAACGGGTTTCTCAAAGAAATCCGTTTTCTTCCGTTTTCTTCTCAAAGAAACCCGTTTTCTTCCGTTTTCTTCTCAAAGAAACCCGTTTTCTTCCGTTTTCTCAGTTCAAATCGCGCTTAAGTGCCGCTCCCACTCCCAGCAAGCCTAAGGCCAGCAAACCTAAGCCAGAACTTGGCTCAGGAATTGGCGTAATCAGAAAACCACGATTGGAGACACCGACATCAAGGTTGGAATCAGCGTTGACTAAAGTCAGCGCATCAGTACCGCCGTTGTTTGTGATCCCAATAGTGACATTGCTGCCGTCGTTAGGCGCAGCACCGTACTGCAATTCAATGTCGTTGCTTCCCTCATGGAGGATCATTTCAAAGGTAACTTGAGGGCCATTGAGGTAATTCGGCACATTGTAAAAACCGACGACAAACTTCTGAGAGCCTGGCGAGCCAGTCGTCTGGTAGAAGATATTTGGTTGATTTAGTGGGGGATAGAGGTCATTCCAGAAACCCGCAATTAAGTTGCTTGGGTTTGAGCTTCCGTTGGGCAACGATGGACCACTACAACACCCGCTGGAGGAACCGGGGTTAAAAGTCAGGAAGCCATTTGACGAAACGTACACCTGACTGTAGGTATTGCCGTAGAAATCAAAATTGAATCCCAGGGAGATGGCTCCGCTGACTACATCGTCGCCAAGGGGAAGAAAGGTACCACTCGCGCTGATGTTGCGCAGGTTGTTGGCAATTTCAGTACCTCTATATCCGAAGGCATCTGGTCCAGGGAACGAGACGGCTGCGGCTGGTTTGACAGTAGTAAGGCCAAGAACAGCGATCGCGCTAACTGTGCTGGCGAAGACAACACCAGCCAGAGAGAGAGATTTGAAGTTAGTTGTAGTATTCATTAGCAATTTTGGGCAAAATCTTCCAAGATTCTACCCCCCCCCCGATTTTGTCAAATATCGCTTTTTTATCGATTCTATAGAGTTTTATCTATGTAAGTCCAGAAAACGGGTTTCTGGAAGAAACCCGTTTTCTATGACACGGATTGGGGAACTAATTAAGCTTTGTCGCTGTCTTGCTTTGGCTTTAACTGGCGTTTAACCAATGCACCCAAGCCTAACAATCCTAAACCTAATACAGTACTCGGTTCAGGAACCGTGTTGACAGTGACGAATTCATTGGTAGTATCGAGCGCACCGGCAAATGTCCCGACTTTGCCGCCAGGAATTTGCGGACTGGGATTGACGGGATAGAGGATAGTTCCACCTGACGTGCCGTAGAAAGTTGCGCCATCGCTGGAAGCTATCCCGTCAGAATCAAAAAAGTTGCCGATATCGCTGCCCAGTACATAAACTAACCCGAAGAAGTCAGGCAGCCCGTGGGAGAAGGCGGGGACGAGGGAGTTGCCAGAGAATGACATCATGTAGTCGGTGACTTCACCATTTAAGGAGTGAATAACACCATCATTATCTAAATCTTCGCCGGTAAACATCCCGGTGACGGTAGCACCTTCGGAGTAGCCACCTTGGAAGAAGTTGAAGGAAGCGGCGCTGGCGGGGAGGACGGTCAAACTAGCGATCGCGCTAACTGTACCAGCGAAGACAACACCGACAGCAGACAGAGATTTGAAGGTAGTTGTAGTATTCATTAGCAATTTTGGGCAAATTCAACTAATATCTTCCCCCCCCCGATTTTGTCAAATATCGCTTTTTTATCGATTCTATAGAGTTTTATCTATGTAAGTCCAGAAAACGGGTTTCTGGAAGAAACCCGTTTTCTAATATCATAGACTTATCAAACTTGACAAGTCTTGTCTATGCTTTCAATAGAATACCTAACTGACCAAAACGGACAAACCAAAGCCGTTGTTATTCCGATTGAACTATGGAGACAAGTATTTCCCCAAGAAGATATGTCTTGTGAAGAGTTCACCGAAGCAATAGAAGACTACTGCCTTAACCAAGCCATGGATGAGGCACAGCAGAGTCCACTATTAGATATCGAAGAGGCACTGGCTTATTTGGAGGAATAGATTTACCTTGAAGGTTCAATATCGAAAAAGATTTCTCAAAGATTTGAAGGCATTGAAAAACCAGCCTGTTTATGAACAAATTTTACAGCTTGCTTTTAGAGATTTACCCAATGCCAAGTCATTGTAGGATATTGGTAATGTCAAGCCAATGAAGGGAGCTACCAATCGCTACCGAATACGCCTTGGTGAATATCGATTAGGAATAGCAGTTGTTGATAATAACATTGAGGTAATGCGGCTCCTACACCGACGTGAATTTTATCGCTACTTTCCCTAAATATTTATTGATTATTTGTGGTTTTATCCAGAAAACGGGTTTCTGGAAGAAACCCGTTTTCTGTAGTGAGGTGCGATCGCTTGGGGAAGATAGGGTTTGAAATATTTGTAATCTTTGATACAAATCTCTCGATCATCTGTTCTTAAGATAAAAGCTGGTGTTGCTAATTGATCGGGAAAGAGGCCGGCGTAAGCAGATAAAAACCGGACAGAAGCTTGTGCCGTGGGATCGAAATTATTAAGCGGAGAATAGCCTCTGACCAGAATTCAACATCAAAGTTAGTAGGAAACTTGTCATCGCCTAAGTAAAGTAACCCTTCATCCACGACACAGCCAAATAGGAAAAATACTTATGAGTTATGGAACCCGTGTTCAAGCTATCTCTCAAGTCACAGACCGTAAACCCCTACCGAGCAAAATTCCGCAACGTTTAGAGGCCCTGTGGGCAACCGATGTCTTTACCCTGAGCAAAATGCAGGCCAGTCTCCCGAAAGACGTCTTCAAATCGGTCAAAAACACGATTTTAACCGGGGGAAAATTAGACGTTTCCATCGCCAGTGCGGTGGCGGCTGCGATGAAGGATTGGGCCACGTCCAAAGGGGCGCTGTACTATGCCCACGTCTTCTATCCGATGACTAACGCCACCGCCGAAAAACACGATGGTTTTATCTCCGTGCAGAGCGACGGTTCAGTGATCACAGAATTTACGGGCAAAGTCTTAGTACAGGGTGAACCGGACGGGTCCTCCTTTCCTAACGGCGGACTTCGCTCCACCTTTGAAGCGCGGGGTTACACCGCTTGGGATGTCACCAGTCCCGCCTACGTCATGGAGACGGATAATGGTGTAACCCTGTGTATCCCGACGGTGTTCATCTCTTGGACAGGAGAGGCCCTCGACAAAAAAACGCCGCTTTTACGCTCGATTTCATCGATGAGTAAAGCCGCCACCAGGGTGCTGAAACTATTAGGACATACGGAAGTGGCCCCCGTGAATTCCAGCTGCGGCGCTGAACAGGAATATTTCCTCGTCGATGCTCATTTTGCCCATAGTCGCCCCGATTTACTGCTCACCGGTCGCACCCTATTTGGTAAACCTGCCGCCAAAGGTCAACAATTCGACGACCATTATTTTGGTGCGATTCCCGAACGGGTTCAGGTGTTTATGCAGGAAGTCGAGGAAAGAATGTATCGCCTCGGCATTCCGGCCAAAACCCGCCATAATGAAGTCGCTCCCGGACAGTTCGAGATTGCCCCATTTTTCGAGGCTGCTAACGTGGCCAGTGACCATCAGCAGTTAATTATGACTTTGCTGAAAAGTACGGCTAAAAAACACGGTTTTGTTTGCCTACTGCACGAAAAACCCTTTGCGGGGATTAATGGCTCCGGAAAACACGTTAACTGGTCGGTAGGCAACGCTACCCAGGGCAATCTGTTGGATCCAGGCGATACTCCCCACGCTAATATGCAGTTTTTGTTGTTCTGTGGGGCAGTTATTCGTGGCGTTCACAAGTACGGGCCGCTTTTACGCGCAGTGGTGGCTACTGCCAGCAATGATCACCGTTTGGGGGCAAATGAAGCTCCTCCCGCCATTATTTCGGTATATTTGGGCAGTCAGTTAGAAAAGGTATTTGACCAAATTAGCCAAGGACAAATTGAGGGTTCTGATGCTCCGGGGTTGATGGATATCGGTGTCGATACCCTGCCGGTATTCCCCAAGGATCCTGGCGATCGCAATCGTACTTCTCCTTTTGCTTTTACGGGTAATCGCTTTGAATTCCGGGCTGTGGGTTCTAATCAGTCAGTTTCTGGGCCGCTGGTGGCGATGAACACGATTCTAGCCGATTCCCTGACTTGGGTGGCGGATAACCTAGAAAGCCGGATGAAAGCTGGGGAAGACCTCAATACTGCGGCCCAAGGTGTTCTCAAGGAGATCATGGACAAACACAGAAATGTGATCTTCGGAGGTAACGGATATTCCCCGGAATGGCACAAAATGGCGGTAGAAGAGCGCGGTTTAGCTAATCTCCGCACCACTGCCGATGCTTTACCTGTGCTGAGGGCCGATTATATCGAAGAACTGTTTACCCGCATGGGTGTGTTTACTCCCGTTGAACTGGAAAGTCGTTTTGATGTCTATGCAGAACAGTATTTGCTGGCCATCGAGGTGGAGGCGAAACTGGTGGTAAGTATGGCTAAAACGATTATTTATCCCGCTGCTGTTCGCTACTTGTCGGAATTGTCCTCGGCGATCGCTAATGCGGCGGCGATCGGCATCGAGGTGGATAAGGAAAACGCCCAAACCGTCTCCAATCTAATTAAATTACTGATGGATGGCGTTAGCAAACTGAGTGCGGCCATGGCTAAACACGATTTTGACTCGATCGAGGAACATATGCAGTATTCCGCTCAAACGATCCGTCCCTTGATGGATAAGGTGCGCGAATATGCTGACACACTGGAAGGGGAAGTGGCCGACAATTTCTGGCCCCTACCCACCTATCAAGAAATGTTGTTTGTTAAATAACACGACGGCAAGGAGGGGGTAAATAAATGATTCGGCACCCCCTTCTTTTTGGCTGTTATCGAAACAACCCTCGGTGCAGCTCAATTTTTGCACTCTCAAAAATTAATTATGCAAGAACTCTGTAGTAGGGTTGATTCATGAATCAACCCTACCCAAACCCCGGAGGGCATTAGTTTTTGGGTGGGATGCTTACAGCTGCTGATATATCCGTAATAATTTAAGGGTCAGTGATAATTGCTGATTGTCGGTATTTCTGCAAATGTGAGATGTACCCAACAACCCTTGCCTAAAACCTCGCCTTTTAAGACGAAAAGTTTTTGGAGCGGGGTATAAATCCCCTTTACAAAAACGGACTCCTGCCTTCGTTGGCTCTGGTAGTTTTAAGTTATGTTAAGAAAAGTAAATATAAACCTAAAACTACCATGGTATTAACTCCGACAATTGGCGAAAAATCCTATAACCGTCAGGATTGGCAAAAAGGCTATCAATCCCAACCTAACGAGTACGATTACGAGGTAGAAGACATTGAGGGGCAAATTCCCCCCGATTTACAGGGTACAGTCTTTAAAAATGGCCCCGGTTTACTGGATATCGCTGGCAATGCGATCGCTCATCCCTTCGATGGGGATGGTATGATCAGTGCGATTAGCTTCAATAATGGGCGCGTCCATTATCGTAATCGTTTTGTGAAAACTGAGGGTTATCTCCAGGAACAGAAAGCGGGAAAACCCCTTTATCGCGGCGTTTTTGGCACAAAAAAACCGGGGGGAGTTTTCGGCAATGCTTTTGATTTGCGTCTGAAAAATATTGCTAATACTAATGTTATCTACTGGGGTAATAAATTACTGGCACTTTGGGAAGCGGCCGAACCCCATCGCCTCGATGCTAAAACTCTTGATACTATTGGTTTAGACTATCTCGATGGTATCTTAGAAAAAGGCGATGCTTTTGCCGCTCATCCTCGCATCGATCCCGCTTGTATCTTCGATAATCATCAACCTTGTCTGGTAAATTTTGCCATCAAAACGGGTTTGTCGAGTGCCATTACTCTCTACGAAATTAGTCCCACGGGTAAGTTATTACGTCGTCATACCCACAGTATACCGGGCTTCTGTTTTATCCACGATTTTGTTATTACTCCCCACTACGCTATCTTTTTCCAAAACCCGGTTAGTTATAATCCTTTTCCTTTTCTTTTTGGGTTAAAAGGTGCGGGAGAATGCGTTATTAATCAACCGGACAAGTTAACTAAGATTATTATTATCCCCCGGGATCCTAACAAAGGAGAAGTGAAAGTTTTAGAAACTCCATCGGGTTTTGTCTTCCATCATAGCAATGCTTTTGAACAAGGGGAAAAAATTTATATCGATTCTATTTGTTATCAATCCTTACCACAACTGGATTCAAATAGCAATTTTCAATCGGTAGATTTTGATAGTTTAGCTCCCGGACATCTGTGGCGATTTACACTAAATTTATCAGAAAATACCGTTACAAGAGAATGTATTCTAGAGCATTGTTGTGAGTTTCCCAGCATTAATCCTGCAAAAGTTGGTCAAGATTACCGTTATTTATACATCGCTGCCACTCATCATGCCACTGGTAATGCTCCTTTGCAAGCAATCTTAAAACTGGACCTATTAACGGGAGAAAAACAGTTACATTCTTTTGCTCCCCGGGGATTTGCGGGTGAACCAATTTTTGTGCCTAAACCCGATGGAATTGCTGAAGATGATGGTTGGTTATTGGTAGTCACCTACGATGCGGCTAATCATCGATCGAATGTGGTAATCTTAGATGCTAAAGATATCACTAATTCCCTAGCAGTTATCCATCTTAAACATCATATTCCCCACGGGTTACACGGTAGTTGGACTAGACAATGTTTTTAAGTTAATTCTGTGGGGGTGGATTGAAAACCCACCTTGACTAAACTTTACTCTTGAGAGCCTTCTTGTAATAGCCAAAAACCAGCGAAGGATTGCGATTCAGGGTTAGATTGAACGGCTAAAAAATGCAGATTATTGGCTTTTTGTTTAGCTTCTTCAAAGTTTTTGGCTTCCTTTAAAGTCTTGGCATTAGTGACATTGACGAGAATCCAGCTATCACTAGCACCCGTTTCTAAACGTAGCACGGGACGGGAACCAGTTTCTAACTTTAAATAGGCCATTTCTAACCCTGACATCCAACCAGCTAGGGGTAAAGCGCGGGGGGAAAAAATAACTAAACCGGGGATTTTTAGATTTTCATCTAATCCCATCCCCAGTATAGGCAAATTTTCTCCGAAGCTAATATCCCAATCTTTTATATCATGAAAAGAAGACAATTCTAGCGTAACAAAAGCCCATTTATCTGCCTTATCTCCCCGGACAGCATCGGGAAGGGGAACTGCATTTAAAGGGGGATAATTCACGGAAGCGGTTTTAGTTAAATTTTGATCATAACCAACTTCTTGAGGGTAGAAATTAACCATTCTTTCTTCTATCCATCTCGTTAAAGCATGAGTGCGACGACTAGGGGAAGCGGGAATACCGATATCCTCGCAAGCTTTGCTAATCATGTTATTCATCTGACGACGGAAAAAGCGAATTTTTTTGGGAGTTACTCCCGCTGCCTTGATAGCTGCAGTAATTGCCTCTCCTAACCATTGGGAATTAACCGTTGTATTAGGACAATAACTGGCATATTTAAATATTGTATCGGAGGAGCGATCGATTGTTGCCGGAGTTTCACAGATTAATACTTCCCATCTTTTTTTATTATTTTCATCCACCACCGGCCGCGAATAAAAATCAAGTTCCCAAATAGTCATATTTTTTTAAGTTATCAGTTATCAGTTATCAGTCATCAGTTATCAGCTATCAGTTATCAGTTATCAGTCATCAGTTATCAGTTATCAGTTATCAGATTTGAGTTTTCAGTGAACAATATTAAGTGGCAAGTTCCGAGATTTCTTTTCAGTGATTACTGATTACTGTTTACTGTTTACTGCTTACTGATTACTGTTTACTGTTTACTGTTTACTGTTTACTGCTCACTGATTACTGCTCACTGTTTACTGCTCACTGTTCACTGTTCACTGAAAAATCCCCTATCCCCGACAACAGTACGAACGCGGTAGATAGGACGTTTTTGGGATTCATGGTAAGTTCGCATCAAAATTTCTGCCAAAAGACCAAAACAGAGTAATTGTACCCCAGTTAAAAAGAATAACACGGCCAGGATTAACAAAGGTCGATCGCCGATTTCTTGTCCGAAACCGAGTTTGAGAATAGTCAGATAAGTACCTAAAATAATCCCCACTACCATGGATAACAGTCCGTAGAGTCCAAAAATGTGCATCGGACGGGTGAGGAACTTTTTCATAAAAAAGACAGTAAATAAGTCCATAATCACGCGAATTGTGCGACCTAAACCATATTTACTCTGTCCGAACCTTCTAGGGTGGTGATTAACGGGAATTTCGGTGATTTTTGCCCCTTCAATAAAAGCCAATGCGGGTAAAAAGCGATGTAATTCCCCGTAAAGATTCATATCGGCGACTAATTCGGCTCGATAGGCTTTCAAAGAACAACCGTAGTCGTGTAATTTGACCCCTGTTACCTTGCCAATCAGCCAATTAGCTATTTTTGAGGGTAAAAGCCGTTTTACCTGGTCATCTTGGCGATTTTTGCGCCAGCCACTCACGAGGTCATAACCTTCATCTAATTTGGCCAATAATAGGGGTATATCATTGGGATCGTTCTGTAAATCGCCGTCGAGGGTAATGATGACCTGTCCAGTGGCATAATTAAATCCGGCAGCCATGGCGGGGGTTTGTCCGTAGTTGCGTCGCAATATTACCGCCTTGAGATCATCGCGATTTTTGGCTAAATTAGTTAAAACCTCGGTAGAACCGTCCTTAGAACCGTCGTCAACACAGATAATCTCGTAGTTAATTTGATAAGAACGCAAAATTGAGGCGATACTCTCGACGAGATGGGGAATACTGTCCACTTCGTTATATATGGGAACCACTACCGATAAAGTCTGGATAGCAGCCTGCGGGTTTGGTTCGTTGACACTGATGGACGGTGTAATCGGGTACATAGTTGACTGACGCGGGGATGTTTTGGGGCGATTGTATCACAATCCAGTTATCAGTTATCAGTTATCAGTTATCAGTTATCAGTTATCAGTCATCAGATGTGAGTTGTCAGTTCACTGATTACTGTTTACTCTTCCCTGTTCTCTGTTTGCTTTTTGGCTAAAATTGCCTGACGAAAACCTAGGACGACGAGAATATTGGAGAGGGTGAGGAAAAATTCGGCGCTGCCGTGTAACCAATCGACGTTGGCTAATTCTTGACCATAGGAGACTTTGGCGTAGATACCAGCAGGAATGGTGATAAAAACGAAGATTAACAGCACATAAAAGCCAATTAAGGCTAAACGCGGCATTTTTCCCGAACGAGTGATCAACCAGAGAAACCCCAGATAGGGAAACAGGGAAATGGCAAATAAACTCTCTTTATTCATTGTTAACGCTAATTTTACTGGAACGCCACAGCCACCAACCGGCAGCACAGAGGGTAAAATTTCCTAAGACAGTCATGGCTGCCTGTAGGGTGACTAACCAGGATAAGGCACTGATATTATCAAAAAAATGCCATGTACAGGCACACATGGCCCCAATTAAAGCGGGTAACATTCCCCAAGATAACATTCGCCACGATCGATCGCTACTGATTTCGCTATAAGTCCAGACTAACCAGATCGCCACTATCCATTCTACGACACTCGATACATGAACTATCCACGTCGGTATTGATAAAGCATTCATTGGCAAAGAAAAAAGTTAAAAGTTAAAAATAGGTTTTAGGGTGTTAGGGTGTTAGGGTGTTGGGGTTTTAGTTGAATTCCCCCATCTCCCCATTACCCCATCTCCCCATCTCCCCATTTCCCTAATCTCTGCTGCCCAAATGATTTTCTAGCCATTTAATTACCTGTTGACCTAAGCTAACATTGTTTAATCGATCGATCTCGCGAATACCGGTAGGACTGGTGACATTAACTTCCGTGAGATAGCCACCAATCACATCTAATCCGACAAAATATAGGCCATCTTCTCGTAATTTTGGGGCTAAAGTGGCACAGATTTCTAATTCTCGATCGCTGATTTCTGTTTTTGCTACTCGTCCACCCACGGCTATATTACCGCGAAATTCTGAACCGGTGGGAATGCGATTAACTGCCCCGATCGGTTCCCCATTGAGGACAATAATGCGTTTATCTCCTTCTTTGGCAGCTGGTAAATAATCTTGAATCATTACCGGTTCTTGTCCCCATTTTGTGCTAATTTCAATCATTGAATTGAGATTGGGATCTTCGGGACTAAGAAATAAAATTCCTTCCCCTGCTTTGCCACCCAAAGGTTTCATAACTGCCGCCCCTTTTTGCTTGACAAATTCCCTAATGGTGGCTTTATCTTGGGAAACAATTGTAGCGGGCATTACCTGAGCAAAGTGAATAGTATATAACTTTTCGTTGGCATGGCGTAAACCCCTAGTTGAGTTAATTACTTTGGTTTTTTGGGGGTCGATCAAGTCTAATAAATAGGTGGCATAAAGATAGGCAATTGTCACGGGTGGGTCTTTTCGCATCCAGACAAAATCGAATTTTTCTAGGCAGGTAAAAACTGTCTCTTGTCTTTGATACCATTGAGATACAGCCTCCCAATGATTATCTTTTAACTCCACAGGAACCAGTTCAATTTTAGTTAGTTTTGCCCAAGCTTTTCCCGCAATTGCACTGAGATCAGTGATGGAAGTAATCCAGATTTCATGACCTAATAATTGGGACGCTTCCATAATAGCTACACTGCTATCATGGCCCGGATCTAGATACTCGATCGGATCGATAATAAAGGCTAGTTTCATTAATAATTTTTATCCTTAATTTTGCAACAGGGGAGCTAAACCACCACTTCTATCTAAAGCATAGATGTCATCGCAGCCCCCGATGTGTTGATCGTTTATAAAAATTTGTGGTACACTTGTACGACCATGGGCTCGATCGGACATTTTGGCTCGCGCTTGTTCATCACCATCGATACAATATTCGGTAAACTCCACTCCTTTTTTCTTGAGTAATGCTTTAGCGCGGATACAGAAAGGACAGGAACTCCAAGTATAGATCTCGACTTTAGCGGCCATAAAATTTATCTGTTTTCTTTACAGTTCTTAATTTTAGCCGATAACCGAGCAGTGATCTTCCTTCAGGTCAGAAAACGCCAATTAGATCGATTCCACTGATATATTCCTTGTACTTCCCATTCTTCCCCGTTTTGAAGGCGAATACGGCAACTAACAGTACGGGAATCATCCTCACTTTCATTTACGGCGTTGTCAGATCAGAAGAGGAAAGATGCCATGCAATCCTTGCTATCAAAGTAATTTCAGTTCCGGTGCTGATTCGGAGCATTTTTCAATTTGACAACGCCTATTGTAGGGCTAATTCATGAATTAGCCCTACACCTATTACCTCCCAGGTAAACCAGTCGCAACTATCGGGAGCGTCTGTGGGAATCCATTCCCATGAAAGTGCTAAAAAAGCTGATTTCAAAGGGTGACGATCCACGATAATCTAAGTATTGGGGAAATCATACCGTAAAATCACTCATCTATGACACCACGCTCGCTCACCGTTTTACTGCTTTCTGCTCTCTTCTGGCTGTCTAGCTGGCTTATCATCCCTACTGCTCAAGCTTTGACCCCAATTCAACTATTAGATGTATCTTACAAAGACTGTCCCCCCGAATTAGCCGAGGGGAGTGTCACCAGTGGGGGAACCAGTTTTCCGGCTAATTGTTTTTTAATCACCGGCAAAGCTAAAAATAATTCTGGAAAAACCGTCTATGATGCCGATGTTTTTGGTCGGATTTACGATGCTAATGGGGAACCAGCTTTACAAAATCGTAGCCGAGTCGGGGCAATTCCCGAAGTGCCGCCGGGGATTAGTGATTTCGAGATCAGAATTTCTGTTTCTACCAATCAACCAACCCCCTTGCGACTGGAAAAATTCAAAGCTTCAGGTTTTACCAGTAGTGTGGATCCGCGGATTTAGAAACCGCTACTGACCAGACTGCTGGCCCCTGTGGCTACGACACTCTGAACAACGTTGAGCAGCAGGAAAGCGAGGATCGGGGAAAAGTCCATCCCACCTAGGGGTGGGATAATCGAGCGAAAGAGGTTTAAATAGGGATCGGTAATCGGACTGAGAAAAGACATAATCTGATAGGCCCAACCGGCATTTTGGAACCAAGTCAGTAAAACCCTAACAATTAGGATTACCGAGTAAATTTGCAGGAAATTGTTGATTATAGTCAAAATAAACCCTATATCGCTCATAAATAAATATTCCCTCAAGAGGGCGTGATGGTTAGTTTAGCTTTGATCTTACCAAAAAAATAGTCTTTAGTTACCTAAAATGTCGGATGAATGCCCCCGCTAGATTTTTCGACAAGATACTCACCTTTGCGGGGGATGAAATCCGACCAGGGTAATGATTCGGTAGTAGTGCCGTAGCCCTCTTGCTTATCCGGTATGAATTGTGTCAAATATTTATTAATAAAAATAATTGGAACCCGCTCAGTCTTTAAACCTCTAGCTTGATCATGACTCTTCTGATAAATATCTTTTTGTGGCTCCTGTCTGGCTTA
>SFAU01000059.1 GCA_007096045.1 Microcystis novacekii Mn_MB_F_20050700_S1
TATAGATGATTTCCTGACCTAAGATCACATTTTATTCTTTTTTCCACTTCAATCTAAGAATTGAGAAAAAAGCAAAACCTTACATTATACCATAAAAAAATTATGCAAGAGGTCTAGTACCTCAATTGGGGGAAGTTGACTGAAATTTCGACTTTGCCACTGCTGTCGTAATTGCGTCGCTTTAACCACATCATAACTTGTGCCAAAAGCAGTTTCTAAATTCGCCCAAAAACCATCAGATTGAGCGAAATTGAACAAAACATCGTCAACAGCAGGAATAATCGGCAACAGGGTAGAAGTCATGACGTTAACTGTAAAGGTTTATTGCTAACAATTTTGGCACAACAATCGCGAATTTTTCAATACCTCTGTAACAAAAATTAACATTTATACAAGAAAACGGGTTTCTAAATAGGCGTTTGCAGAAAACGGGTTTCTCAAAGAAACCCGTTTTCTAAATAGTTTCTCGAAGAAACCCGTTTTCTAAATAGGCATTTGTTCTCAAGAAGAAACCGGGTTTCTCAAAGAAACCCGGTTTCTAAATAAAGAAACCCGGTTTCTAAATACCAAAGAAAACGGGTTTCTCAAAGAGTTTCTCAGAGAAACCCGTTTTCTCATTAAATTCTGTCGCCTTAACCACATCATAACTTCTGCCAAAAGTGGTTTCTAAATTCGCCCAAAAACCATCAGATTGAGCCTAACAGTTTTAGCCCAACAATCCCCAATTTTTCAAGGGTGCTATAACAAAAATTAACATTGCAAGAAACCTGTTTTCTCAGTTCTCAATTACTCCCTGATAATGACAATTTTAGTGGGTTGTTGCCAAGTATGCGATCTGAACGACGTTCATATAGCGGTATGCAGTCGGATGAGGTATACTGCAACAAGCTATAAGTCAGTCTAGGCAAGACTTTGTCTGTATCTCACTCAAGCGAATACCGCTATAAATTATATTTTTATTAGTTTATGGGACACAAACAATTCCTAATCCTGCCATTTGACGAATATGATCATCAAAAGCGAATACCTTAAATATTTGTAAGCGATGAGCCATAACTAAAATAGAACAATCTGTGTAACTCCATTTTTTATCATTGTACTTACAGAAAGCTTCCCATATTGCCAGATCATCGCTATCTGACACATTAATATAACTATGATCTTCTCTTAGTATTTGACCCACTTGAATTGAGGCTCGACTAGATACCTTGCTCCGAATCCAGGTAACAGTTTCATCGAATACCGATTCGAGAATAATCCAATTATTATGAGGATTTTCTAGGCAATATTTTTGAGCGGTTTCGTGATGAGTTTCAGATTTGACAAAAAAGGCAATTAAAGCAGAAGTATCAACAATAATTTCTTTATCCACAATTTTTAATAAATAATTTTATCAATGTTTTCAGCGTAGTTAGTTACAACTTGACCTCGATTATCTTGTCCGATAATATATTTAGAATCGGGTTGGACAATTTCTAAACTTCCACAAAGTTCCCAAGTACGAGTCTTAGTAATATCTGGTAATTCAGCTTGAACATAATTTTCCAAAGCTTTGATAACAATCTCTTGAACTGAGAATTTTTGTTCTTGCAAACGAGATATTAATTCGTCGGGAATTTCGATCAATATTTGAGTCATTGATAAACCTGAGAGATTAACGTTGTTTTACTAACATTATAGCCTGTTTTTGAATTATAACGCAAACGCAATCGCTTGAATCAGTTACCGAAAGGCTAACAACTGTTCACTGATTCAGGTGATTCGCCATAAGTCCAGAAAACGGGTTTCTGAAGATTGTCTCTCAATTCCCCCCTCACAATGACAATTTTAGCGGGTTGTTGCGAGAAGGCGAACGCTAACGTAAACTAAGCAGTTAAAGTATTTAACCAATTGATTAAATCTTCAACCGTAGAGAAATCGAATAAAGCTTCTCCTAATGCTTCGACATCATCAATACTTAACTGCATGATTTTAGTTTCCAATGAAGGATTAATCTCCCCTAACTTGCGTTTAAACGGTGGCGACTCCAGGGATTACCCCAGCTTGGAGACTTTGATAATCGGTAACACCAGCATCGAGGAAAACTACGGTAGCGGTTAAACGCTGATTTCTCGCACTATTCACCTGATTAGCTTGACTCAAGCCATCAGATTGAGCAAAATTGAACAAAATATCGTCAACACAAAGAAAACGGGTTTCTAAATAAGCGTTTGCAGAAAACGGGTTTCTCAAAGAAACCCGTTTTCTAAATTCGTTTAATGCTTCTTTCCTGACAGTATATATTAAGAAAAGCAACAAATGCTTTACAGATAAACAAAATTATGCAACAAATTCTAGGATTAGAGACACAAGCAAAAATTTGGCATTGGCGGGGATTCAAAATCACCTATCAGAGTGCGGGGGAGACGGGACCTGCGATCGTGCTTGTGCATGGATTTGGGGCATCTTGGGGACATTGGCGGAAAAATATCCCCGTTTTAGGCGAAAAATGTCGCTGTTTTGCCCTAGATTTAATTGGTTTTGGCGGTTCCGACAAACCCGAACCGCAAAACGAGATCGATTACACTTTCGAGACTTGGGGGGCGCAAATTGCCGATTTTTGTCGGGAAGTGGTGGGGGGTGCTGCTTTTTTGGTGGGTAATTCCATCGGTTGTGTGGCCATTATGCAGGCTGCCGTCGATTATCCCGATTTTGTCCTTGGGGTAGCGGCGATTAATTGTTCCCTCAGACTACTGCACGAAAGAAAACGGGGGGAATTACCCTGGTATCGTCGTTTAGGCGCGGATATTGCCCAAATAATTCTCAAAAATAAAGCAATTGGGGCTTTTTTCTTCCAACAAATCGCTAAACCCCAGACAGTGCGTAAAATTCTCCTCCAAGCTTATCGGCGCTCGGAAGCGGTAACGGAGGAATTAGTAGAAATAATCTTAAAACCCGCCAGAGATCCAGGAGCAATCGAGGTTTTCCTCGCTTTTACCGGTTATTCTGGCGGCCCACTACCAGAAGACCTGCTGCCGATTCTCCCCTGTCCAGCGATTCTGCTTTGGGGTAGCGAAGATCCCTGGGAACCCTTGTCCTTGGGCCAAGAATTAGCAAGATTCCCGACAGTAAAACAGTTTATCCCCTTAGCTGGTTTAGGCCACTGTCCCCAGGATGAGGCCCCAGAAATAGTTAATCCGATTTTATTAGACTTCCTGCAAGCTCAAATCTAAGTCCCTCTAGTAACCAGAAGACCTGGTATTAATGGGTTGTTGGATGGAGAAACCTCGGTTAATACTTTGGGGTGGAACTTGATTGGGGGTGCCATTATTGTTAGGTGGCATTCCCTGATTGGCATAACCAGTGACGTTCGGTTGACTGCCGTAGATGGGGGGTTGATATACAGGGGGTTGATAATAGTTGGATTGGTTGCTAGAGCCAGGGACCGGGTTAGGGTTGGCATTATTCCACGAGGATGGCGGTGGAACATTTTGTTGATAAGGGGAATAATTCCCCTGGGGGTTGACTTGATTCGGGCTGCCCCCGGGGGTGAGATTAGGAGAATTATTCCAGTTAGCAGTCCGCGAGCGATTTTCGATTTCCCTTTGTAAAGGATAATTGCTGGTGTTGCCACTCATCGGTCGCACTTGAATCGGTTGCAGACTTTTACTAGCCTTCGGTACTGGATTTGGCTTGACCGGCGGCATTAACGGGGCGAATAAAGAGGGTTTCTGGTTGTTATCGGTATTAGTATTTAGAGGATTAAAAGGCTGCGTCGAGGTCGGTTTGTTCAGGGGAGCGGTATTATTATTGGCTGGAATGGCCGGCAGTGGTACAGCAGTGGTGGGAGGAGCATCGGTAATCTGGTCAGCCTGGATTTCCTGTTCCTCTAAGGACATTCCTGGGGTATCGAATACCGAACCCAACCATTCAGGATTCTGTTGATATACCCAGAAAGCAATTAGAGCCGAGGAAAATATCCCTAACGGTAGCCAAAATAAAGGTTGGGCAAAGGGTTTTAATCCTGCCAAGAAATAGCGCATGGAAGAAGAGTCTTTATAGCCACTCATACCGCTTCACTCTCTATAGGTTCTTCTCTATGCTATCAAATCAGTGTGCAGTTATCAGCGTCCTTCAGACGCTACGCGCCCTAAAAAGAAAAAGAGAAACTAGGGGTAAACCCTGATATTCTAAACTTGGAAGTATCCCGAACTGGTAGTGATTCGATAGTGGTGGTAGTCTGAGAAGCTTATATAGCAAAGATAAGGTAGAATATTAACTAATATAAAGTTGTGTCAAAATTCCCCCCCCCTAAATCAGCCTTGTCATGACTACCCTTTTTATATTCCTCTTTTTCTACGGTCTCGGTACGGCGAGCTTCATCACTACCGACAATATTTCTAGCTACGAAGGTTACTCTGGTCTCGGTAAACCCTAAGTAGTTTTTGATGGAATCATAACAAATTACTGGCAAGTTTAATTATTAACATAGACTGGGCGATGGTGGGGGAAAGACGGTGATCGTCCATGGCCAAACCCGAAACCTAGCTGCTAACAACCGAAAAAGTTGGGTTAGTATGAGGGGAGATACCCTCTGAGGAGTTGCACTAATTATATGGACATCAAATTAATCCTGTTGGCATTGACGGCCGTATTCACCCTCTCTTGTCTCTTTTTCGGCACCCGCAACGGTTTTTATGATACTGATAACTACGATGGCAACGGTTCGGCTCACTAACCAGTCATCATGATCAGGGTTGCCATGGTTCAACGCTCTACTGCCGTCTGGGGGTCAAAATCCCTTTTATCCTGTTTACCTTTTGGTGTCGGTCACGCGTCGGAAGGGGTTTGTCTCCTACTGAAAATCGGTCCCTATCGCCTACTTTTAGATTGCGGTTTGGCCGATATGCAACCCCTGACCCAAAACAAAAAACCACCCGTGGATCTGGTGTTCTGTAGTCATGCCCACAGCGATCACATCCGTGGGTTAATGGCTCTCCATCAGACCTATCCCCAATTGCCAGTTTATGCCAGTGAGGTGACAGTGCAACTGCTGCCCCTACAATGGCCCGATTCTACTGAGGAAATCGGCAGTTTCTGTCAGGGTTGGCCATGGCGATCGCCGATCGCTCTCTTCGATGATCTCACCGTCGAGATTTTTCCAGCTGGCCACCTACCTGGGGCCGCCGTGGTGCTATTCACCTACAAAACCCCCAAACGCGCCTATAAAGTCCTCTATACTGGCGATTTTTCCCTGTCTAATTTTCAACTGGTGGAAGGATTATCGATCGATCTGCTGCGGGGAGTATCCCCCGATGTGCTGATTATTGAAGGCAGTTACGGCACAGAACGCCATCCCCACCGACGACAGCAGGAAAAACAGTTGATGAATCGCATCTATCATGCGATCGCTGAGGGGCAAAATGTCTTACTACCCGTCCCCGCTTTGGGATTAGGTCAAGAAATTTTAAAATTACTGCGATCGCACTACCAATTCACGGGTCGCGACATTGATATCTGGGTTGGGGGCAAGATCGCTAAAGCTTGCGATGCCTACCTAGAAATTTTACCACAATTTCCCGCATCTGTCCAGAATTTTGCCAAACATCAGCCCTTATTTTGGGATGAGCGTATCTGTCCCCGGTTGCGAAGGTTGCCGGAAAAACCGACACCTCTAGGGGGAACCACTCCGATAATTTTACTAATCGATCGCCTAGAGGAGGTGAGTAAATATCTGCAAGGGGATAAACCTTGGTTAATCTTAGTTCCCCAACACCTGCACGATATCAACCCGGAGAATCCCAGATTAAAAGCGGCACAGCGTTCGCGATTAATTAGCCAAGAAACCTATCTACTCGCCGAACATAGCGATAGTCGCAACACCACCCAACTAATCCATAACCTGCGACCGCAGCATATCATGTTCGTCCATGGCTCCCCCCTATATCTAGCGGATTTGACCAGTTTAGAAGAATTACAACACCGTTATCAACTCCATTCCCCGGCCGTGGGAACCCTAGTGGAATTGCCTATTGGCGATCGCTTTCTGCAACCGACACCCCCGACCCCCAGTCACTATGAGGGAGAATTAAATGAATCGGATTCGATCATCACTATCACCTTACCAGAGCCGATCACCCGGGATCCCCGGTGGAGTAATTTCGCCGATACGGGACTGGTAGAAGCGCGCTGGCAAGGGGAAGAATTATTATTGCGGGGAGTCTCCCAACGGGAATTATTAAGCGAGAGTCCCAATCGTATCACCAAAGCTTTAGAGGAGATGGATTGCTGTCGTGTCTGTGTCCACTACAAAAGTCAGCGCTGTTGGAATCCCGTTTCTCCCCTCTACGGTTTTAAAGTGGTTGCCGAAGGCTATTGTCCCGTTTTTGAGGCCAATATATAATTAGGGAGGCACAATTATTTGTAGGATGGGTTAGCGGTAGCGTAACCCATGCGAGCGTTGGGTTTCATGCTTCAACCCAACCTACGTTCATCTTATATTTAATTCCACCCACCTACTTAATTAGGGCTGGCTGAAAAAGTTTGAGGGTTAGGAGTCAGTATTCCTGGACTTGCTCCATACAGAAATACTAAAAAATTAACAAAACCCTTATGAAGATTTTAACTCAGGCTCTGTAAGACTTTTAGCCATAGCTAGTATAATCCTAGGGGGGAGGTTCAGAAATAAAAGCATGAAAACTGACACGATTTTTTATCAACTCTTTCAATCATTCCCCTCTATCTTCTTTGAATTAATTCAACTCCCTATCAACGAAGCCAATAACTACCGCTTTGACTCAGTATCTACTTCTGTGAGGTGCAATTTCAAGAAGATGAGGCTTTTTATCAGCGCTTTTTCACCGAAATCTTCTTATATCTCAGTAAAACTGACTTAACCAATGATTGGCGGGGTGTGATTGTCTATCCTAACCCTCAAGTAGAAACCGATAAAGTTCAACGCTATCGGGAACTCCTCAACTGCGAGCGAGTGAGACGGATTTATCTGAATGAATTAGAAAACACTCCTCAAACTTCGATTGGTTTAGCCACAGTCCAATTAATCACCCTATCTAAAGCAAAAGCGCTTGATAGCACCCGAAAATTAATCCAAAGAGTGCGGCAAGAATTAACCCCCGACCAAAAACCCCAAGAACTCTTACAATTAATAGAGACGATTCTCGTTTATAAGTTACCGCTTCTCAATCGTCGGGAGATAGAAACTATGTTTAGTTTAGATGAATTAAAACAAACTCAGTATTTTCAAGATGTGCGCGAGGAAGCGCGTCAGGAAGGTCGTCAGGAAGGTCGTCAGGAAGGTCGCGAGGAAGGTCGTCAGGAAGGTCGCGAGGAAGGTCGCGAGGAAGGTCGCGAGGAAGGCAGACTAAACAAAGCACTAGAGGCGGTCCCTCGTTTGTTGGCCTTAGGGTTAAGTGTTGAGCAAGTCGCATCCGCCTTAGAATTAGAGGTTAAACAGGTTAGAGCCGTACAAAACGGGACATAATCGCCTTTTTCCCTAGCCAAAAAGGAAGGCGTTTAAGCCTTCCTTACACTATAAACTTTTTGCCGCAAACCCTATTTAGGAAAGAAGATTACCGCGACTGCCGTTAGGAAGAATAGTTTCTTCGAGGGAAGCGGAAAGAAGATTATTTTCGGTTAAAATCGCCCCAATTAAGTTAGCTTGTTTGAGATTAGCTCGTTTAAGATTGCTTCCCACTAAATAACTCAAGAGTAAACCCGCTTGGTGTAGATTAGCACCGGAAAGGTTAGCCGAGGCTAAATTAGCGCCAAGAAGATTACAACCGGTTAAGTTAGCCTGGCGAAAATTGGCTTTATTAGCGTCAGTTTTGCTTAAATCGGCCCCCGTTAAGTTAGCTCCTTCAAAATCGCTACAATTGAGGTTGGCTCCCGTCAGATTAGCACCTTCCAAGTTAGCATAACGTAAATCCGCCCCCCGTAAATCCGCCCCGCGCAAATCGGCATAGCTGAGGTCGGCGTATTGAAGATGGCAGTTTTCCAGATTAGCTTGATAGAGATAGGCTCGAATTAGGTTAGCCTCTTTTAAGTTAGCATGGCTAAGATTAGCAGAGCTAAGAATAGCACGAGTGAGAATAGCCCGTTTTAGGTTAGCTTTCTCCGCCATGGCATGGGTTAAAGTGGCTGAGGTGAGATTAGCCGCCTCGAGATTTGCTTTGAACAGTTGGGCAAAAAGTAAGCTACTGTGAATCAAACAGGCAGAACTTAAATCAGCCTTTTTCAGAACAGTATTACTCAAAATTGCGCCGCTTAGTTGACTTTGGTGCAAATTTGCCCCAGAAAGGTCGGCTTTAGTCAGGTTAGCATCGATAAGACAAGCTTTGCTTAAATTAACTTCTTCAAGGGCAGCAGCATTGAAATTAGCGTTAATTAAACAAGCTTCGGCTAAATTGGCTCGTTTTAAGTAACTATGACTTAGGTTAATCTGGTTTAAACACTGTCTCTTTAAATTGACTCCGCTAAGTCTGACTTCCGCAAAGTTGCGTTCACCTCGATTATACAGTTCGATTAGATGTTCACGATTGGTTAAGGCATTGCTACTCATAAAATAACTAAATTGTTCTGGAAGCTGATTTCCAGAGAATGGGTTGGGGAAAATTACTGATCATGAAGTCGATCTCTAGGGTTAGTACAGGGAGCGACTAGGGATTTTTGCGAATAAATAGCAATTTTCAACCAATTACGGGCTTAAAATCCCTATTGGCAATCACTAAAACCGGTAAAGAACAAAAAGAATCGGAGTTCAATACCAAAAAGAGCCTCTACCTAAACCCGCCACTTGTTGCCAGCCAGGTCTAGGCATTAAATTAGAGAAGTCTTGTGCGTCAGTTTTTCTGACTGAATCTACTGCCTCGCCGATGTCTTGACTCGGTATCATACAGTTGAATTTGTTAGGTCTGCTTAGTCAGTCCAGTAGCCAAGAGGCTAAAACTCTTCATCACCAGATTTCGGGGACTCTCCAGTTGAGCAAGCATAAAACTTTGTAAAAGTCAATCCCTCTTAGGGATGAACTGCCCAATTCTATTCCCTGAAGCCTTGGTTTATTGAGTCTATCAGGTTGTGGTCTGTTTTGGCAAGAGGGGTTAATGGCTTTTTAATCAATTCGCCAAAAGGCTTGATTTTCCGTAGGGGATAATTGTATAGACTGGTTATCTAAATATTGTCTGAGACTGGGGGAAGGATTGAGGAGATAAATATCGGTAAATTGATTTTTTAAGGAGGGGATGGAAACTCTAGGGGCCGACTGAATAAATAAATACTTTGTCTTAGCATCAGTGGTATGAATCAGGGGCAAGGTATCTAACCAATGTTCTGAAATAATTAGAGGTTTTTGACTGCGATTAATCATTGTATAAGCGTTGGGAATATTGCTACCATAGCCCACATATCTAGTTGCTGGCGGTGGATAGGGAATTTTGGCAATTAATCCGAAAACTAGCAATAATATTAAGAGAATTTTTGCCCAGATTTGGCGCTGCTGTAATCCGTTGCTTAGTAAAAAGGTAACTGCCAGCAGCATACCGAGAAAACTTGGTAAGTAAAATCTGCCCACAGCTGTGTAGCGAAATCCTCCGATTAGATCCCAAGCTAAAAGAGAGAAAAAGGGGATAATTGTCAGGAGAATAATCAGGGTAAAAACTTTTTTATCAGCTTTTTTGCCCAGATAAATAAAGGAGATGATGACGAGGATAATTAGGCAGTATTCAATAATAGGGGTGCTGCTGGGATTGGCTAAACTAAAATTATAAAATAAACGAGCGATCATTGTTACCCATCTTTGCCAAAGTACCTCTAGGGGTAAACTGCCTTTTGACCATCCAAAGACAGTAAATCGACTGGTAAAAATCCGGGTTAACCAAATTGAATAAATACCTAGGGAAGCAAGTAAGCTGATGCTATAGTATTTTTTGGTTAAAGAGTTAAAAGAATTCAGCTGCAGCAGAAAATATAGGCTATGAACTACTAGAACAAAGATAAAGAAAACATGGGTATATAAACCAGCGATTAGGGATAAACTATAGAAAAACCAATCTTTTTTCGGTTGCGAGGAATCAATAGCTTTGAGAAATAACCAGCTAGAAAGTATCGAACAGAAAACATATAGTCCGTATTCCCAAATTCCCAGAGCATAACCAGTAAAACGCGGGGAAAAGAAGATAAGTGTAGCGGCAATTAAAGCGGCGTTTTTATTTTTAAATAAAGTCAAAGCTAAATGGTAAAAACTCCATAAAATACCAAACCAAATAATGACTGAAAATCCCCTTACGACTAGATAAGAATTGCCCAATAATCTTGCTAAAAACCAGAGGAAACTGTAATAGAGAGGTAGATCGTAATTCGAGCTAGTATAAAGAGAGGCTAAGGTATCAGGAAAACCTTTCACAGAATTAACCCCTTGAAATTGCCAGAGTTGTTCTGTAGATTTAATTTGTCCGTCGAACAGATAGTTAATTAACTGTTCGGGTCTGTTACCAGAAAGATGAAGTAAGACCAAAGATTCATCGTGCCAAACATAACTATAGTAGGCGAGATAGACAAAATAGAAAATATTGAAAATAATCAATAAACCTAAAGCAAATTTAATCCCAGATTGACGGATAAGCATAATTATCTTGATCCTGTTAAAAATCACTTATTACTGTTGACTAACTCCTGCTTAATTACTCTGTAATTTTGATGAGCAATGGGTAAACTAAACCAAAACTGTGAGCCAACCCGCGGGGTACTTTTTACCCCAATTCTCCCGGAGTGAGCCTCGATAATTTGCCGACATTGGTAGGAACCTAAACCGATTCCCGTTAGGTGTTGATTATGAAGATTTCTTACATATAAACGGAAAAGATGTTGACATTGTTCCTCATCCATGCCAATGCCATTATCGCTTAAAGTGCAGTAGATCATGTCTTGGTCAATACGAGCATCTAAAGCTAATTGAATCGGTGGAGGATTATGTTTTAAGGCATTATTTAATAATTGCTCAAAAACACTTCTTAGTTGACAAGGATCGGCATCAATAGCGGGTAAGTTATCGGGGAGAAGATTAATAAAAGTAGCTTGGTATAAATCAAAATCTTTTTGCCAATCTTTGAGCCAAATTTCCACCTGTTTTTTTAGAGATAGAGGTTGACGATGCAAGATTAAAGGCCGTTCTTCAGCAAAATGATTTTCTGATAAAGCATTAATTAAAGTTAATTGTCGATCGCAACTACGCACCACCTGATCGAGCATTGCTCGCGAGATAGTTACTTTTTCTGTTGGCCGACACTGGAAATTTTTTAATAACATCACTAATCCCATAATCGAAGTGCGAAGATCGTGGGATACTGCCTGTAAAAAAACCGTTTTCATTTCGTATAAACGCTGAATTTCCCGGACTTTTTCCCGCAGTTCGATGGTTCTTGTTTCCACTTCCTGTTCTAAATTATTATTCAAGCTTTGCACCCTCTGATATAGTTGCGCTTGGCCGATAGCGATACAAACTTGGGTGGCTAACTGTTCTAATAATTTGACCTCGCTTTTTTGCCAATGACGAGCATGGGAATATTGATGGACAACTAAAGCACCTAAATGTTGATTATTAACCGTTAGAGGTAAAACTAAAGAGGATTTAACTTGCAGGTATTCGTAATAACCCTTGAGAGTCGGCAGAGTTTGCACCTTAGCCGTATTATCAGCAATAATTAACTTATCTAAAGAAAATAGTTGTCCCAATTCTTCCAGTAATTCTGGTTCGGGAAACCAACCCATCAGCGAGGGAATCTGGGGACGACGGGACTCAGCGATTACCTTAGACCAACCCCCCTCTTGACAGTGACCGATATAGACATGATCGGCATCGAGAAAATGTCTGATTTCCTCAACAATGGTATTTAAAACCTGATCTATATCTAAAGATTGGTGGACTTTGAGAGCAACTTGTGTTAATAAATGTTCTCGTTCTAAAGTTTCATTTAAAGCTCGATCGATCTGTTGTCTTTCGGTAATCGCCGCCGATAAAAACAGAGAAGTTGACATGACAATGACTAAAAAGATTTGTAAGATCAGGACACCTCTGGTATAGTCGGGAGCCTGTAGAATAAAAGGGCTGATTCCCCTGACCAATCCCATCAAAGCTAAAATAGATACTAAGAAATTGGCTATTACCGCTCCCCAGGTCTGAAAACGCATGGCAGCCCAAACCACAAAAGGAAAAGGCAGATATTCGAGGTACTGCACCATACTCCAATCGGGGTTAAGAAAATTCTGTTGACCACCAAAAACCACAGAAGTCACCGCCGTTAGCAAACTCAGACAAAGTAACGCCTCGCCAAAGCGTTGGGGTTGTCGTGGTTCCCCCAGGGAGTGACGATTGAAGCAAAAACGCAACAGCAGCGGCGTGGTCATTAATATTCCTGTACTATCTCCGAGCCAGATCATGCCCCAAGACTGTCCAAATTGTCGCCAATCCCAAGTATTTAGCCAACTACGGGCAAAAGTATCGATAGTGGCATTGACTGCCGAGGCCAATAAGGCCGCTAAAAATACCAGTAAAAGAATATCGCGAATGCGCTGTAAAGTGGCGGAAAATCTCAGATAATGCAAGAATTGCGCCCCTAACAGAGCCGATACACTGCTACCGAGCGCCGAAAATAGAGCTATGGGCCAACTGCCCCCTAAAAAGAAGGTCAGAAGCAAATCTCCGATAAAAACGCCTAAAACTAGCCTTTTTCCCCCTAAAAAAACAGCAGTTAAGCCAATACCAGCACTCATCCAAATTGGGGCAGGTCGCGACCCTAAATTTAAGCAGAGATAGCCTAGCCAACCAACACCCAGATAAACTAGGGCAACAAGTACAATTTTCGACCAATCTGATGAAATCCGTAGCATTTTCAGTTATCAGTTATCAGTTATCAGTTATCAGTTATCAGTTATCAGTTATCAGTTATCAGGTGTAAGTTTTAAGTTTTAAGTTATTAGGTTTAAGTTATTAGGTTTAAGTTATTAGGTTTAAGTTTTCAATTTTCAATAAATTTAGTATCTTTCACTGGTTACTGGTCACTGGTCACTGGTCACTGGTCACTGGTCACTGGTCACTGATCGCTGATCACTGTTAATCTATCTCCAGATTGCCTAAACTAGGAGTAGTTCTGCTTCATGCAGATGGGTGAAAACCGTACATTTTCCCGTGAGGAATCAAAGATTATGCGGATTTTAATTGTTGAAGACGATCCTTTAATGCAGTTAGGTTTAGAGCAAGCGCTCAGTGAACAGCCGGATTTTGAGATTGTCGGTCAAGCGAGTGATGGTCTGGCGGGGGTACAATTAGCCCTATCCCTACGGCCAGATTTAGTGGTCATGGACATCGGTTTACCCCGTCTCGATGGCATTGCGGCAACTAAACAGATTAAGGAGGTTTTAGCTAGTGTTCATGTGGTTATGCTCACTTCCCATACTCTCCAACAGGAAGTGATCGCAGCTCTGGCCAGTGGCGCTGATGCCTATTGTATCAAGGGAGCGAGTCTCGATCGCCTTTTGGCCGCTATTGAAGCAGCTAAGGACGGGGCCACCTATTTAGACCCTCAAATTGCCCGTTTAGTCATGGATAATCTCAAAGCACCGGCAGTGCAACCTAATCCCAATCTAGCACTTTTATCGGAGCGAGAAATGGAGGTTTTAAAGTTAATAGTCGAGGGCAAAAGTAACGCTGAAATCGCCGAACAACTTTATTTAAGTACCAATACGATTAAAACCCATGTGCGGGGAATTATGAATAAATTGGCCGTGGACGACCGAGTACAAGCGGCCGTAATTGCCCTGCGATCGGGTATTGTTTAAGGAGAAAATTGCTCAAAAAATCCCTTCAATCACTTTAGTAAATTGTCTGTTAAAAGCTGATAGAGTAGCCTAGTTTCGTAAAACAGCAGGCGACACAGTCCATCTTTCCCCAGCGCCTTAAAACTTGGTAACTCTTGGTTAACCGCGATTTTTTGCCCAGTTTTCTCGTCTCCAGCAAAATAGGTGTGATTTCTGGAA
>SFAU01000006.1 GCA_007096045.1 Microcystis novacekii Mn_MB_F_20050700_S1
CCTAAACTAAAACGATAGTAATCATTAGTGTCTGTAGAACCAACAAAATCGCTGTAGCTGGTGGGGGTTGCTCCAATGGTGATATCACGGGCCGTTGCTAAGGTATTACCGGCGTTATCTGAGGTAGTAAGCTCAAGGCTCGCTACTTCTTCTTTGAAAAGAGATAGGGCTTGATTAGTGGCTATGGTGGTAAAAATTGATGACTTATTCCCCGCTAGGAATTTCTGAAAATCTGAGGAATATAGACTATCTATACAGTTATAGAAGTCGTTGCCAGCAAAGTTATCTATCATGGTGTTCTGGTGGTTTTTTAGTGGTTAAATGGCTGAGATAACAATCAAGAAGATATGAGCAGACAGAGAATATTTGTCAGCTTGTGGGTAAGTCTCCAAAAGAGTAGGCTAATTCAAATCTGAATTGCATTACTGTCCGAGTTTATAAGCCAATTCAAATCTGGATTCCACCACCCTCTGATCCTATTTCAGACAATACCTTGAATGGGGTTCGATAGTCAAGATGTTTTCGGAAACCTATAAATTATGAGGCTCTTCTGGTTTCTGTGTGGAAACGAGGTCTATACTGATAGTTTCTTCCGAAAAATAGTCCTAAAAGTCTTGCCCAATAAGCACTTCAGGATTCCATAAGCAAAAATTATCACACAAATTATGAATTATGAATTATGAAGTGGGGAGTGGGGTGATGGAATGATGAATTATGAATTATGAATTATGAAGTGGGGTGATGGGGTGATGGGAGCAGGGAGAAAAAAGCTGACGGCTGACGAATGTTACAATTGTTACAACATCTTGACATTAATTCTGATACCCTGACAATGTGTCAATCTGTGCAGTAGTGGGGCAGAAACTCAGGTGGTATCGATCTATATTTCTATTGTTGAGGGCAACCCGCACTTGCGATCGCTATTAGCTTGGCATCTGCAACAGGCCGGTTATTTGGTTAACCAATCGGCAACCCTGCAAAGTGCGCGTCAAGCTTTCCTTCATCGTCAACCAACCTTAGCAATTATCGATTCCGACTTGCCGGACGGGGATGGAATCGAACTCTGCCGTTGGCTTTATCAACAAAAACAGTCTCTAATACTGATTCTTTCGGCCCGTAATGGCGAAAAAGACGTGGTCAATGGTTTAAAAGCCGGGGCCGACGACTACCTGAAAAAGCCCTTTGGAATGCAAGAATTTATGGCTAGGGTAGAAGTGTTAACCCGTCGTTTAGGCAGTAGGGCTGTTCCCCTACACTTGGATTATGGGCAATTAAAAATAGATTTAGCCCAACGACGGGTACAATTTCGCGGGGAGTATATCGAATTAACGCCCCAAGAATTTAGCCTACTCTACGTTTTAGTCCAAGCGGAGGGAACACCCCTATCAAGAGCCGATTTACTGCGTCGCGCTTGGCCCGAGGAAATCGATAATCCCCGGACAATTGATACTCATGTTCTCTCTCTGCGGAAAAAAATCGAAACCGATCCCAGACAACCTAACTTAATTCAAACCGTCCGCAACGTCGGCTATCGTTTTAATCTAGAAATGTTGGCCGAGATGACTTCAGCTTTAGAAGCTAATATTATTGCCCCCACCAAAGGCAATCATAACGGTCATTCCATTAACAAAATTCCTGTTCACAATGTTAGTCGTTAATTCTGCCTTTGTCCGACCAATGAGCAGATTTTTTGCTGAAATCGTCTCCTAAGCACTGAATCGAAGCAAGGAGACGAAGGGCAAATTAAACCATAGTCACCATTGACCGATCCACTTGTTGCTGAAATTCCGTCAATAAACGCCGGAATTCGTCGCCCTCAATGGTTTCCTGTTCAATCAGTATATCCACCAAGCGATCAATCGCCACACGATTGTCAAGGATAAGTTTTGTTGCTAAATCGTGGCATTGCTTGACAATTTCCCGGACTTGTGCATCAATCTTCGCCATCATCGCGAAAGAATGGTCGGGATGATAACCAGCACCAGCACCACCGAGATAGGAATTGCCCTCCTCCTCTAGAGCAATTAATCCCAATTCCGACATTCCCAGACGCGTTACCATCTGTCGGGCCAGATAGGTAATTTTTTCAATATCATTACCGGCCCCGGTGGTCACTTCATCCTCACCGAAGACACATTCCTCCGCCACCCGTCCCCCTAATAATCCCGCAATTCGGGCTAATAACTGGGAACGACTGGTTAAACCCTGTTCTTCATCGGGAGTGAACCAAGTTAACCCCTGCGCTTGACCCCGGGGAATCAGGGTGACTTTTTCCACCTGATCGTGGCCAGGACAGAGAGTACCGACAATCGCATGGCCAACTTCATGATAGGCGATCAAACGCTTGGCTTTACTATCCACTAAAGCGCGCCCTTCCATACCGGCCACAATCCGATCGATCGCATCGTTGACTTCCGCCATGGTAATCGCCTCTTTACGCCGTCTAGCGGTAAAAATCGCCGCTTCGTTGAGCATATTCGCCAAATCTGCCCCAGTAAAACCGGGGGTGCGACGGGCGATCGCTTCCAGAGCCACATCAGCAGCCACCTTTTTATCGCGAGAATGAACCTCCAAAATGGCCAAACGTCCCTTAGAATCTGGATAATCCACCACCACCTGTCGATCAAAACGACCCGGACGCAGCAGGGCCGAATCCAAAACATCGGGCCGGTTGGTGGCGGCAATGACGATAATGCCAGTATTTTCCTCAAAACCATCCATTTCCGTCAATAATTGGTTCAGGGTTTGTTCCCGTTCATCATTACCTCCCCCATAACCAATTCCTCGTTGACGACCAACGGCATCAATTTCATCGATAAAAACCAAACAAGGGGCATTTTCCTGGGCTTTTCGGAACAGATCTCGCACTCGCGACGCACCAACCCCGACGAACATCTCGACAAATTCCGACCCGGAGATGCTGAAAAAAGGCACTCCCGCCTCTCCTGCGATCGCTTTAGCCAGTAAAGTTTTCCCCGTCCCCGGTGGACCAATTAACAGGACTCCTTTCGGGATTTTTGCGCCAATAGCCGTAAATTTTTCCGGTTGTTTGAGGAATGTCACCACTTCCTCTAGATCTTCCTTGGCTTCATCCACACCGGCCACATCATTGAATTCTATGCCAGTTTTCGCCTCCATCTGAAACCGCGCCCTTGATTTACCGAAGTTCATCGCTTGACCGGAAGCATTGGCAGAACGACGGATAATAAACACCAATAATCCCAAGACGATAATAATCACTAACAGGTTAGTGAGAACATTGATCAGGGCCGAATTGTCGGTGCTGGGGAGAATGCCGTACTCAATTTTTTTAGCATCGAGTCTCTTGATTAATTCGGGATTTTGGTCAAATAAATTGACTTCTTTCGGGGGATCCTTGTCCGTTTGACCGACGAGGGTAACTGCTGCTTGCTGCAAAGAAGGATTGATTTCCACCTTTTTTACCTTGCCTTGCTCGATTTTCTCTAACAATTCACCGTAGGTGAGGGTATTTGGGTTTTTTTGACTCCAAGCAGGAGTGACATGGCCAAGGGTTTGCAGAATCATCCAAGTGGTGACAATCCCTTTCCATACTGGCCGATTACCACGATTCTTGGCTGACTTGGCTCTAACTACGGTGAGCGGAGATTTTTGATCCATAATTGACTCTATATCTAGTTACCCTGTATTCATTGTGACAGATCGACTCGATCGTGACCACTGTTCTGTTTTCCACCAGGCACTACGATCGAGGCATTAGTGACGACGGTTTTTTGCTATACTGTATTCAGCTAGGTGGTCTAACAACTGCCTATCCCAGTCACTAACAGTTTAGGGAAGTGGGTTTCGCCCGCTTTTTTTATTGTCTAAATCATGACCCATCCGCTCATCCCCGACCTGCTGCATCTAGCCACCCCTATCGCTGAAAACTTGGGGCTAGAAGTGGTCGATATCGTTTTCCAAACCAATAAAAGGCCTCCCGTCCTGCGCGTTGATATTCGCAATCTGGGGGGAGATACTGGTTTAGAGGACTGTGAGCAGATGAGTCGGTCTTTAGAAACCGCCCTCGACAGTCAAGAAATCTTACCCGGTGCTTACGTTTTAGAAATATCTAGCCCCGGCATTTCTCGACAACTGAGCAGTGAGCGCGAATTTCAGTCTTTTAAAGGCTTTCCCGTCATCGTTACCGGCCAGGACAGCCAGGGAAAACCAAAAGAATGGCGCGGAAAACTGCAAGGTAGAGATCAGCAATCTATTTATCTTAACCAAAAAGGTCGCTCGCTGACCATCGATCGCACTACCGTCATCAGCGTCCGTTTAAATGAGCAGCGCAGTAATCAGTGATCAGTAAACAGTAATCAGTAAACAGTAATCAGGGATAAGGATGAAGATAAATAACTAACTAACTGATTAACTTAAAACTTAAAACTTACATCTGATAACTTACATCTGATAACTGATAACTGATAACTGATACAAGGCTGACTGCTAAAAGACTAATAACTCACAAGTAAGGAGAAAAAATAATTATGGCTACTGTTAATTTGCCCGGTTTAAAAGTAATGCTTGAAGAAATTAGCCAACGACATAATCTGCCCAAAAATGCCGTACAGGAAGCCTTGCGTGAGGCCCTGATCAAGGGTTACGAACGTTATCGCCGCTCCCAAAGTTTAGAAAAAGCCGCTCAATTTCATGAAGATTATTTCAATAACTTTGATGTGGAATTAGACGTAGAAGAAGAAGGGTTTCGCATCCTTTCGACTAAAACTATTGTCGAAGAAGTGACTAATCCCGACCATCACATCGGTCTTAAAGAAGTGCAAGAAGTGGCCGACGAGGCCCAATTAGGGGATGAAGTAGTTCTTGATGTCACCCCCGACCAAAGAGAATTTGGTCGCATGGCGGCGATTCAAACTAAACAGGTTTTACTGCAAAAACTGCGGGATAACCAACGCAAATTGATTCAAGAGGAGTTCCAAGATCTGGAAGGAACGGTTTTACAGGCCCGGGTCGTCCGTTTTGAAAGACAGGCCGCTATTGTCATGGTACAAAGTACCTACGGTCAACCAGAAGTGGAAGCAGAACTACCCAAACGGGAACAGCTGCCCAACGATAACTATCGCGCCAACGCCACCTTTAAAGTTCTGCTCAAAAAAGTCCTGGAAGGTTCTCAACGCGGCCCGCAATTAATCGTTTCCAGAGCGGCGGCGGGTTTGGTAGTATATCTGTTCGCCAACGAAGTTCCTGAAATCGAGGAGGAAATCGTGCGTATTGTCGCCGTCGCCCGGGAAGCTAATCCCCCCTCCCGTCACGTTGGTTCGCGGACAAAAATCGCCGTCGATACCCTAGAAAGAGACGTGGATCCGGTTGGGGCCTGTATTGGGGCCAGAGGTTCGCGGATTCAAGCCGTGGTGAACGAATTGCGGGGGGAAAAAATCGACGTGATTCGCTGGTCTCCAGATCCCGCCACCTACATCGCCAATGCCCTTAGTCCCGCCCGTATTGACCAAGTTTTGTTCACTAATGCCGAAGAAAGACAAGCACTGGTACTGGTGGCCCAGGATCAATTAAGTTTAGCGATTGGCAAAGAAGGGCAGAACGTGCGTCTAGCCGCCCGTCTGACGGGCTGGAAAATCGATATTAAGGATATAGTCCTCTATAAAGGAGAACAAGAGGTAAAAACCGATGAAAACGACCCAGAAGCGCAGGATTTAGACCAAGAATGAACCCCTTCGTCAATTATCGACGCTGTATTAGCTGCCGTCTCTTCGCCCCGAAAGAATCCTTTTGGCGAATTGTCCGACTACACCCGTCCGGACAGATACAATTAGATCAAGGCATGGGAAGAGCTGCCTATATCTGTCCGCAACCTAACTGCCTGCAATTAGCTCGGCAAAAAAATCGTCTCGGACGCGCCCTAAAAGCCAATATTCCCGAAACGCTCTATGAATCCTTGCAAGAGCGCCTCGGGACTGCCAAGCAAGGTCGTTCAAATCAGGATTAAAATTGACGATCATAGCCACAAAATCGTTACCATGGAAAGGGGGCAGTCCTGACAGGATCAAAAAATCAGCCAACTTATAGGATCACTAACACTTTAGCCGGGGGATAATGGATGAGTAACGCGAAAGTCAGAATTTACGATTTATCAAAAGAATTGAATCTAGACAACAAAGACATTTTGGATATCTGTGACCAGTTGAACATCGAGTACAAGAGCCACAGTAGCACAATCAGCGAAGAGGATGCCCAACGCATCAAAGCGATCGCTGCGACGGGAGTTGTTTCGAGTACCAGTAAAAATAGCACGGGTCAGCGAGAATCGGTTAGTCCTGCCGAAGAAAAAAAACAAAAGATTTTAGCCCTGCATAAACACAACCGCCCCGAAACCGGCGAAGAGGGTCCAAGCTATCCCGGTCCAGCCGGTGCCTCGGCCAAACCGACTTTAATCAGTCCCCCCCGTTCCCCGGTTAAACCCCTCGTTGCCCCCCCAGGGCGCGACGGTGCGGCCGAAAAAACTCCCCCCACTGCTGCACAGATGCTATCTCAGGCCGCCAGTGTGAAAGGAACCCCGCCAGAAACCCCGCCAATCCAGGAAGCCGCCCCCACCTTAATCGCCCCACCTAATCGACCCTCCCCCACCCCGAAACCACGCCCTGAAACCGCCTCGGGCCGGCCAGAACCCCGATCTAAAAATGCCCCTGGCAGTAACGACAGGCCTCGGGGAGAAAAACGCGAGCGCGGTGAGAGCGAAAACGCCCCTAGTCCTGAGCGCAGGGCTGGCTTGGTTAAACCAGAAAAACCGACCCTCAACCGCAAACCCGACGGAAAAAGCCCGAAACTGGCAGAACCAGCCAGAGAAGTGCGGGAGACGGTGGAGTTGAAGCGCCCAGTTCGCCCCGGTTTAGCCGCTAAAATCTCGGCTACTGGCGAGGAAGAAACCGACACCACCAAGAAATCTGGCATTGATGGCACAGAAATCGATACAGATACCGGATTGCTCGGAGCAGAGGGGCTGAAAAAACTCAAACGACCGACCATGCCCCCTCGCATGGCCAAAAAATCTACCTGGGAAGAAGAAGAAGAAGAAGAGAAAAAAGCGGCCAAAACCGCCAAAACTGCCGGCAAAAACAAACGCCGCACCCAAGCCCTCTTTGAAGATGACGATGATCTAGAATCGGAACTATCCGGGTTGATCAATACCCCCAGTTTTACTCTCTCCACCGCTCGTCCCCCCAAACCACCTACCGCAAAAGCTGCCACCCCCGGCACCCCAACAGCAGTCAAAGTTAAGCGCCCCAGTAAACCAACCGCCCACACCGGCAGCCCGAAAAGCGAGCGCCAAGAACCCCAAGAGGAAAAACGCCCGGAAAGCATCATCATCACTGGCAGTCTCACCGTGCGCGACCTCTCGGAATTGATGAAAGTCCCCGAAACCGAGATCATCAGAACCCTATTTTTTAAAGGGATGGCGGTTAATATCACCCAAACTCTCGACGTGGACACGATCGAAATGATCGCCAGGGACTTCGAGATCGCCGTGGAAACCCCCAGCACCCAGTCGGCGGCAATCAAAACCACGGAAATGATCGATGTCTCCGACTGGGAAAGTCTCCAGCGTCGTCCCCCCGTCGTCACCATTATGGGTCACGTTGACCACGGCAAAACCACCCTCCTCGACTCGATCCGCAAAACCAAAGTCGCCCAGGGGGAAGCTGGCGGCATCACCCAGCACATCGGTGCTTACCACGTCGATGTGGAACATAACGGCAAACCGGAACAGATTGTCTTTTTGGATACCCCCGGCCACGAAGCTTTTACCGCTATGCGCGCCCGTGGGGCGAGAGTCACCGATATAGCGGTGCTGGTGGTGGCCGCCGATGATGGCGTACAACCCCAAACGAAAGAGGCAATTAGTCACGCCAGGGCGGCCGAAGTCCCCATCGTGGTGGCGATTAACAAAGTCGATAAACCTTCGGCTAACCCCGACCGGATTAAACAGGAATTGACCGAACAGGGACTAGTGTCCGAAGATTGGGGCGGTGAGACGATTATGGTTCCCGTTAGCGCCCTGCGGGGTGAAAATCTCGATAATCTGCTGGAAATGATCCTCTTGGTGGCAGAAGTAGAGCAATTGGTCGCTAACCCCGATCGCTTGGCTAAGGGAACCGTGATCGAAGCTAATCTTGATCGCACCAAAGGTCCCG
The DNA here is from genome assembly GCA_007096045.1 of Microcystis novacekii Mn_MB_F_20050700_S1. GTDB lineage: Bacteria > Cyanobacteriota > Cyanobacteriia > Cyanobacteriales > Microcystaceae > Microcystis > Microcystis novacekii. Next base: position 8,187 of record SFAU01000006.1, read on the forward strand.
TGGCTACCCTGCTCGTCCAGAATGGCACTCTCCGCGTCGGTGATAGCATCGTCGCCGGTTCCGTTTTCGGCAAAATTCGGGCGATGATCGATGATCGCGGTCAAAAAGTCGAAGCCGCTACCCCCTCCTTCGCCGTGGAAATCCTCGGTCTTAGTGATGTCCCGGCCGCTGGCGATGAATTCGATGTCTATGAAAGTGAAAAAGAGGCCCGATCAATTGCCGATCAACGGGCGATCGAACGACGCAACACCCGTTTACAACAGGCCCTCTCCTCCCGTCGCGTTAGCCTTAGCACCCTCTCTATCCAAGCTCAAGAAGGACAACTCAAGGAACTTAATCTCATCCTCAAGGCAGATGTGCAAGGTTCCGTCGAGGCCATCCTCGGTGCGCTCAAACAGTTACCCCAAAATGAAGTGCAGATTCGGGTTCTCCTCGCCTCTCCGGGGGAAATCACCGAAACCGATGTGGATCTGGCCGCCGCTAGTGGTGCGGTAGTGGTGGGTTTTAATACCACCCTTGCCAGTGGTGCGCGCGCATCCGCTGATCGGGAAGGAGTCGATATCCGCGATTACAATATCATCTACAAGCTTCTCGATGATATTCAAGGGGCGATGGAAGGTCTTCTCGACCCCGAAGAAGTGGAAGAACACCTCGGTTTTGCCGAAGTGCGCGCCGTCTTCACCGTCGGTCGTGGGGCAGTGGCGGGCTGTTATGTCCAATCCGGTAAACTGGTGCGGAATCGCTTCTTGCGCGTGCGTCGTGGCAAGGAAATTGTTTATCAGGGGGTTCTTGATTCCCTCAAACGGATGAAGGAAGATGCCCGGGAAGTTGCCACCGGTTTCGAGTGCGGTGTCGGTGTTTCTAAATTCAATGACTGGAAAGAAGGCGACATTATCGAAGCCTACGAAATGGTCATGAAACGTCGCACTTTATCCAGTTAATTAGACGGTCAGCGTCAGGAGTCGGGATTCGGGTTCAGGAGTCAGGATTCAGGAGACAGGAGGAGATAGGGTGATAGGGTGATAGGGTGATAGGGTTTTGGGGTGATAGGGTGATAGGGTGATAGGGTGATAGGGTTTTGGGGTGATAGGGTTTTGGGGTGATAGGGTGATAGGGTTTTGGGGTGATAGGGTGATGAGACAACTTCCCCACTTCCCCACTTCATAATTCATAATTCCCATCTCCCCACTTCCCCACTTCCCCACTTCCCCACTTCCCCACTCCCCCACTTCCCCTCTCCCCGCTCCCCCGCTCCCCTCTCCCCACTTCATAATTCATAATTCATAATTTATAATTCTCATTTCCCTCTATGAAATCAGAACCTTTTTTGTGGATTCATCTGGCAGGGTTAGCGGCCTTGCCAATCTTTTTACAAATCGCTTGGATTGGTTTAGCTGTGGGCGATCCCTTGCCTTTTCTTTGGCTAGAATGGCTATTTCTGGGAGCGATCGCTATTGTTCCCGTTTTTTGGATGCAGTGGACAAAACCTTTTGATATCTTTAGTCTTTTGCTGGTTGCTCTCAAACCAAGTCAACTCACCCCCGAACAGTTAAAAATTCTCTCTCTTTTTAAACGTCCTCGCCATCGTCTTCTTACTCTTTTGGGAGTCGTCCTCTTAATTCTCATCGCTTGGCCAATCTACAATTTTGCCCCTCTAGCGGCTGCCGTGGCCGCCTATCTCCCCCAATGGCGGCTTTTAGGTTTAGTAATTTCTGCGATCGCTCTCTTCTTAAGTCACCTATTTTTACAGGTTCCTCTGAGTGTTCTTGGGGTTTTAGCCACGAAGGAAAGTGAATGGACAGCCAGCGAAGCTTTAGTTATTGAGCGCATTCCTGAGTTATTTACCATTGTTGGTCTAAAAGTTAATAAAATTATCTAAATTAACCAAAATGCCGACAATTTCGGCTAGGAATGCAGGATCGATCGCCCGTTTAAGGGTTGAATATTCCTCGCATTACGGGGAAAAATCGCAGCCAATTGTTGCAGTTGTTGGGGAGAAATTTCGATCGCATTTTGCCAGACTAACCAGAGAACATCCTCGCTACACCGGAGGGGTGGACAAAGACCCCTGATATTCATAAAAATCGCTATTTTCTGGCAGTAAAAGCCCGATATTGACCCAAGTATCGGGGAAAATCATTTCAGGAGAAGGTTCTTGGGGCAAATAGTCCCAAATGGTTTGTAAATAGGGATTATATGCGCCAATTTCGGCTAAGATACCCACAACTGCTAAATTTCCCTTCCCATTTCGATGCACTAAATGAATTTCCAGAGGGAAAGACTGACCTTTAATCTGATGTTCGCCCTCGGTGATGAAAATGGAACTGCAACAAATCCCAGTTTTCGCCGTGAAAACTCATGGTTCCACCTTTTTCTGTCTGAACCAAGATTGTACGACCGTTATGGCGAATTTTTAGGGGTACAGGACGATAATTAAAGGTGGGTTGGTATAGCTCTTTTTCAGTCACTATACTTAGATTGATCGGTGTTTGTTGCTTTCCTGTGGTGCAGAGGCGGTAATTCCTTGATAATTCGCCCCAATGGTCAATATTTTGATAATTCCAAGCAAATTCTGGATTAATAGCCCCAAAAAGAGCCTGAGAGCCAATAAATTGCATTAATTCTCGTCTATACATGGGATTAAATCTGGCAATCATCGGATAATTAGCAATTTTCCTCGGGATTTATGCCCAATTTCCGCAGTTTAGCCGCAAACGACGAAAAAATCGGGACCACGGCAGAATTCTGACTTTTTCTGGTTGGGACTATAATAAATGGTTAAATTGCCCAAAATAATCTTCTCGCTCGCGCCACCACCATTCTAAACACTGAATTAGTAAAATAATTTGTTGTAGATGTCGGTTACTTTCCAAGGGGGGTTCATCACTCCAAAATTCGCCTTCTGGGAAGATTATCTCAGGGTTGACATGAGACTCGACTAGGGGTAAGCTTTGAGCGATAGTCATGGTTTGTCCAACAGAGATAGGTTGATAATTAATTATAAACTATCGATAACTTTTTGTCGGCAATGATTAAGTTATTAAACAAAATCCGAGGATAAAATTCCCTTTTTAAGAATAGTTAATTTATCATCTAATTTTTCTGAATAATCCGCTAATCTCTCAATTAATTCGTCTAAAATTACGTTTAAATGCTTCAGGGTTTTTACTTGAAATGTTTTATAAATATCTCGTCCTAACAAATAGATACTTGCATTAGTCAAAGCAATATCTTCCTTAGCAAGCTCGTCACTCAGTTCAGCAAAAACTCGTTCATAATCTTCATATTTTGATAGAATAAAGTCTATATCATCTAAATCTTTTTTATCTCGCCGATCTGACCAAGCAAAAAGCTTAAGAACAATAAAGGCTGCGATATTAATTGCCTTGATCTCGAAATTTCCAATATTAATTGTTTCAGCAGACGATAAAGCTTCTGCCAATCCTAAAACGTTCATGGACTTTTCACTATCAGGCCAAGTAATTTTTTCCTCTGGTTTAGCAATTTCGCCAAAAGGTACAATATCAATCTCAATTTGAGTCTCGATATGTATAAATTTGTGTGAAGTCTTAGTTGCTTGAAAAAGAGGTGTATTTCCCTCAATCAGAGCTGCTTGCAACTGTCGATAAATTTCCCAACTATCGACTGATATAGCCACATGCCAATCCTTGGTTCCTCGTCCTTCTCCAAATTTTTGATCAAAGATTAATATCCTCGCACCACCACCAACTAAAACTATCGGTAAATCGAAGGTGCTAATAATAGTAAAGAGATCAGATAAAGCTTGTTTTTCTTGAGAACCAATCATTTTTTTCTGCTACTTCTTTAATATATTGATTATAGAGCAATTGAGCGGTTTCTTTTAAGCGACTATTGCCCGTCGATAATAATTCAGCATGAATGAGCAATGGATGGGCAAATTTATCGAGTTTTTCCCGATCATTATCAAAGCATTTGATAAAAAAGATAGTTCCTTCCTGATCAGGTTTTAACTTCATTTTGATGGCTATTTTAATCAGATTACTATCATCCTTAAGATGCAGAGTTGCTCCGAGAGGACGCAGATAATTTATCATAATTGACGCAGCTAGTTCACCACCAATTAAATAATTGAACTCTTGAGCGTTTTTTTGTAATTCTATGGCTAGATCTGAGAAATTTTTTTTATCCACTGAGCTAAAGTTTCCCAGCAGAAGTTTTGCTCTTAATGTTTCATTATATCCTAACTCCCAACGCTCCATTAACCTGAGATAGTCTATAATTTCATATCTTTTCTTTTGTTGTCTAATATATCCTAATTTTTCGAGTTTCTTGAGACTATTTTTTACGGTTTTAGTAGTGATATTGGCAAGATTAGCAATGGTATTCTCAAAATTATCTCTGACTAACATAAGTTGGGGATATTTGAGCAAAATATACATAACTTGTAACGTGGCTACAGTAATATCTAAGGATGTATAGTCCTTGTTTTTAGTAACTGGCCGACGCACCACTACATAAAGCTCTGGACTATTTAGATAAATGCTACCATCCACATCAATAAATTCAAGATTACTTGCTATAAATTGCTCAACAATTAAGCTAGATAAACCCTGGGTAATTAGTAAAGGTCTTTGATTTTCTGGTAATCGTTGACCCAAGTTAACAAAATATTCTATCACCGATTCAACTAGATCATGATTTAATCCTGTTTTAATTTCGCAAACATAATTAATGGTAGCATGATCGGTCTGAATAATTAACTTTCCGTCAGCCAAGAATTTACCAGATATATAGGGTTCATCTTGAATAGTTGCCTGAAAATTAGGCAAGGATTCCAGACAAGTCAAACATTTATTAAATAGAGGATGTTTGGGATACATAAGCAATAGAAAGTTACTTTTTCTCTAAAATTAGTAAATATTCGGATTTCATGCCATCAGGATTTTTATTCTTGCGAGATTTGAATAATTGTCTGGTTTTAATTCTATCCTCAAAGACAGTATCAAAAATAAAGCCATTTTCCTGAAAATATTCCTGTAATATTCGCCAAGTTTCTACTTCCACTCCATCCACTTTCGGATTACCCACAAAAATACAAGCTTTCCCAGCTTGTTTTAATTTTCTGGTGGCATTTTCTAAAGCGTTGATAGTGTGACAAAAGTAGGAATCGAGTATTTTATGTAAATTCTCTTTCTCTAAACTCGATCTCACTTGATTTAAGGTTTCGGTTTCGATTAATCTGGTAGCCTGTCGGTAGGGAATTTCTAGCTTAGAGATTTTTTGCACTTCTTTTTCTGTATATCCTAACCAATATAAATCTAGTTTTGCTGTTCTGATATATTCCTGTGCTTGCAGATAGGGGGGTGAACTAATTAAACAATCTAACTCTAGATTTTGCTCGATCTCAAAAGTGGCACTATCTACTCCCCCATAAAAAAGCACCTGATTATAATTACGCCAAGTTACGGTAATATATTGATTGACGCTAGTTAAAGTTTCAAAACTCATCTCTTTAATCGTTCGTTTTAATTCCTCTTGCCAATCTCTTTGTAATAGTTCTTGTATATCTGATTTTTTGTATTTCGATTGAAATAATTTTGGTTTCGTATGTTCTGCATAGGAAAACTGTTTACTAACTTTCACTAAAACCGCTTGAATGATCTGGGAATACAAATCAGGTTCTAGACTTTTTTGACCGGCCCAAAGTTTCTGTAAAACTGCTAAAATCTCCTCTGGATACCAATAGTTTAAATTTGACCACTGAGGGATAAATTTATCCTTACTGGCAAAAACTTCTAAGATTTTTTTATCTAACTCTGAGTAACTCAATGGTTCTTGGTGTTCTGTGATCTTAATCGGTATAATATGGTTTAAAAGATAATTAAGGTCAGTTAAAACCGCATTTCTTTGAGAAAGTTTAGCCTCTAAACCCACCGTACCAGAACCAGCAAAAGGATCGATAATCCAATCATCCTTTTTCGTGTAGTTATCAAGGCAAAATCTCACCACTTGGGGAATAAATTTGGCAGGATAATAATAGATGCCATGGGTTAGATAACTGGTGCTGGTGATTTCTGGTACTAAATCTCGAAAAGAAACTAATCGCGGGGTTCCCCGATTAAATTCTTCTAAATTATTAGAATCGAAAAGTTCTAGTTGCATAATGTATTTTAATTATTTCTAATTTTAGAGTAACAAGCCTTAAGAAAAACTAAATCTCTAACATAATGAGCCTTATCAGAAAGACTCGCTAATGGAATAGTTTTTTCTCTCCAAATTGGCAAGATTTGGTTGGTTATTTCATCGATAGAAGTCTTTAATTTCTCGTAAGAACTAAAATCAAATTTAGCATTAATCTCATTGATTTTTTGATTCAAAAGGGGTATATTTGAAATTTCTTGAAAACTATTTAATTCTAACTCAATATTAGATATTGAGTAAGTAACCCATAAATCATCCCAATTTTCTACAAAATCAATAATTTGTTGAATAGCTGTCAAAATACTTTCCTGATTAGTACCAGTCCATTCAAATAATGAGCGACTTATTTCATCAGTACCATAAGCTAATTTCAATTTAATTTTTGAATTAAGCTCATAGCCTTGAATAATTTCTTGTCTAAATTTATTTTCATCGGGGATATAATCTTGCAAAGAAGAATATATCTTAGTTATGGTTGATTGTTTTTGCTGTGAATTCCTCTCGTCCCAAATGCAAATCAAATATAATAATTCTTCTTTTGGTAAATTCTCCAATCGCATTAGACTTCTCAATAACTCTACTAAGGAACTTTTTGCCGTGGTTCCACCTGTATCATCTCTCGAACGCAATTGGATAACAACTATTTTATTTTTCTTATTATTTATGCCCATAGCATCTATATCTAGTGAAGTAATAGTCGATGATGCAAAGCTTTGTCTCAATATTTCTTGCATACGATCTACTTTTTTTGGCACTTCATTACAATCAGTATAATTTTCCAATATATTCTTAATCATCTCCTCTAAAACTTTACCTTGTCTAGCTCGAAAAGAACTATGAAAAAATTGCTGAAACGAGAACATATAAGGATAATACTTGGCTAAAGAATAATTAGAACCTAATTTTTCAGACCTGCTGATTCCAGCAGCAAACATCTTAATTTTATCTAGCTCATCCTTCTTACTTACCAGTCTATCCTCGAAAAGTGCATAGATAATATCGGCCGCTAAACCCAGTGGACTTTTTAAAATCCTCTTGGCTAGTTCCACTTCGTTTGTGTTATCTAAAAGATGTAAAAATATTCTTTCTTGGTATTTTGACATTTTGTTTCGTTATTTGTTCTAACTATTATATAACACAAGCAGTAGATTTAGAACATAAAAAGATCCTTTCCTAACTTAAATTTCTGTACATAACCAAAAATATATAAATTTGAGTGCTTAACAGTGATATACTGCCAGAGGAAAAAATGACGTTTTAATTAGTCTGCGTGAATAGCCAATCCTCGACAATTATAGAACAGGTTAGAGTCCTTGACCCCCTGACACAAACCGATCGCATTGCCGATGTCTGGATTGAGGAGGGGGTAATTAAAGCGATCGAATCTCAGCTTCCCCCAAGAGAAAATAGTAACTATATTTCTGGTCAAAACTGTATTTTTGCTCCCGGATTAGTCGATCTCTACAGTCATTCTGGGGAACCCGGCCATGAAGACCGAGAAACCCTCGCATCTTTGCTCAAAGCGGCCACGGCCGGAGGCTGCACCCGGGTGGCAATTCTCCCCAATACTCTCCCCCCCCTCGATCACCCCGCACTTATTAGCACATTACAGCAAAAAAGTCAAGGGTTTTTTGACTCAAAATCGACTCGTCTGCATTTTTGGGCAAGTCTCACCCTAGGAAGACAAGGGCAAAAAATGACGGAATTAGCCGATTTAATGCCGGTAGCGGTAGGTTTTACCGATAATCGCAGTCTGGAAGATTTGGGACTGTTGCGGCACTTATTGGAATACCTAAAACCCTTCGGTCAAAATATCGCCCTTTCCCCCGTAAATCAGCAATTAAAGGGTAATGGAGTCATGCGCGAGGGAGAAACCTCGATTCGCTTCGGTTTACCTGGAGATCCTGCTATTTCCGAAACCACTGCTTTAGCCACAATTTTAGAAATCGTCGCCGAAACTAATACACCTGTTCACCTAATGCGAATTTCTACCCGTCGAGGAGTGGAATTAATTCGCGAGGCAAAAATGCGGGGATTGCCGATAACCGCTAGTGTGACCTGGTTGCATCTCCTCTTAAATACAGGATCGATCGCCAGCTACCATCCCAGTTTACACCTCGCTCCACCCTTGGGCAACGAAAGCGATCGCAAGGCGTTAATTGCGGCAATTAAAGAGGGAATTATCGATGCAATCGCGATCGATCATTGTCCCTATACCTACGAAGAAAAAACCGTTTCTTTTGCAGAAGCACCCCCCGGCGCGATTGGGTTAGAATTAGCTTTACCGCTACTCTGGGAAAAATTAGTAATAACCGGGCAATTATCAGCTTTACAATTGTGGCAAGCGCTTAGTCTCAATCCCTGTCATTGTTTACAACAAAAACCGGCATCTCTCAACCCCGGCAATCCCGCGGAAGCAATTCTTTTTCATCCCCAAGCAAGCTGGAAAGTAACGGCAAATAATCTTCACTCCCTCAGTCATAATACTTTCTGGTTAAATCAAACCATTACGGGAAAAGTGTTAGAAATGTGGAATTTTTAAAGGGTGGCTAATTTATATCTTGAGACTCTCCTAGTTTTTTGGATAATGATCAGCTAGAATTCTAGAGAGAACTAGAGTAATGACATGGAAAAAGAACTGGTATCGAAAAAGCGCGGTTATCTGCTTCGCACGGTGGCAGAAGCTAAAGAAATTGTCCTTAATTGGTTGCAGGAAATAAATTTAGTTAATGCGATTAAATTAGGTTTACCAGAAGTGGATGACAGATATCATATTTGGCGAATTCCTTTATGTAATGAACAGAAAAAAACCGTTGGGGAAGTGGTGATCGATGCCTACACCACCGAGATTTTAGCCGATAGGACAACCAGGACTGAAATTATTATCGCTCGTCTGTTAAAACAGGATGAATCTAAATTAGAAAACCGCAAGAAAACTAAAAAAGAATACAAGCTTTCTTCTCTGAGAAATACGATCGGATTTGGTGATTGTGGCGAACTTTTGGAGGAAATGCCCGCAGAAAGTGTTGATTTAATCTTTACCTCACCACCCTATTTTAATGCTCGCCCGGAATATTCAGAATTTGAAGAATACGAAAGCTATCTATTGAAGCTGCGACAGGTAATCAGAAAATGTCATCGAGTTTTGAGTGAAGGACGTTTTTTTGTCATTAATATTTCTCCCGTGCTGTTGCGTCGTGCTTCCCGTAATCAAGCTTCTAAACGCATTGCTGTTCCCTTTGATTTGCATCGAATTTTTATTGAAGAAGGTTACGATTTTATTGATGATATTATTTGGCTAAAACCAGAGGGAGCAGGGTGGGCAACTGGTAGAGGACGCAGATTTGCCGCCGATCGCAATCCTCTCCAATACAAAACTGTGCCGGTGACTGAATACGTTTTAGTCTATCGTAAACACACGGATTTACTCATCGATTGGCATATTCGTAATCATTCCGATCAAGAAGTAGTAAAAGCCTCAAAAATTGCCGATGGTTATGAACGCACTAATGTCTGGAAAATTACCCCAGTCACTAACTCAAAACATCCCGCCGCTTTTCCTGTAGAATTGGCAGAAAAAGTGATTACCTATTACTCTTTTAAAGGTGATGTGGTTTTAGATCCTTTTGCTGGTTCAGGAACCGTGGGACTGGCGGCCACTTCTTTAGATAGACGTTTTGTTTTATTCGAGAGTAATTTTAATTATATTGAACTGATGCAACAAACAATTCCTCGATGGAAAAATGTTAAGTTTTCATCTATTCTCTGGCTAAACTGCAAGCCATCTAAACTATCACCGGAAAAAATTGAGATTCAATGGGAGCCTATCGATGACAACAGTAGTTTAATACTTTGATCTAGTCCTACCTATTCCTCAATTCCTCTAGCTAGACGGTATTTCATCTTGACAAACAGGAGAAATTGTTGGCCGCTAAACTTATCACTATCGCTCGATGCTGCTGTCTTGGCAAATACCCGCACCGCTGATATTTAGCGGTTGCGAACAATCTGTCCCAATTCAGGCGTCCCCGGCTTTCTTGGACAAAGTTTTCTTAAAATTAATTCTACAAGAGGTGGGGAAATTTTTCGATCATGATCCTGATTACAGACCAAATTTACCAGTGTATTTTCACCCACGCAGAATCAACCTATCCCGAAGAATGTTGCGGGTTACTCTTAGGAAAAATTACCGAGACAGCAGCCCAAGTGATCACCGTGCAAGCAACGGAAAATAACTGGTCAGGCAATAGGAGAAACCGCTTTAGTATTGCCCCAGAAGTGCTTTTACAAGCTCAAAAATCGGCGCGGGAAAACCAGCTAGAAATTATCGGTATCTATCATTCCCATCCCGATCATGCCGCCATTCCCTCGGAAATTGATCGCCAATTAGCCTGGTCAGTATATACTTATTTAATTATCTCCGTAGTTTCAGGAAAAGCGATCGATTTACAGGCTTGGCGACTGGACGAAGGCGAACAATTTCAAGCGGTAAAAATATTGTAGTCTTGTGGGAAATACCAAACAGCCTTAAGGGGATTCTCCCCGTTGGCAACCCTAATCCCGCGATAATTAGAGGCAACATCGATGATGACTAGCACTTCCCCTGCTTTCCACCCACCCGCAATCGATTTAATTGGGATAGGTCCACAGGAGACCGGTTTTAGCCAACCTCGTTTTTACCCCGATCCTTCCGGGGTAAAAGTGCAATGGCATGGACGATTATTATGGCTAGGAATAGGTTGCATCCGTGGAACGGAGAAAGCAGTTATAGATAGGGCAATTAGGGATGTTTTTCAGCGTTATCACCTCTCTTTAGCCGCTATTGCCGGTATAGCCACCCTTGACATCAAAGCTGATGAACGGGGTTTAATTGCCTACTGTCAGGAGAAAGCATTGCCCCTAAAAACCTTTACTGCCGAGGAGTTGAGAGGTATTAATGTCCCCAATCCCTCAGCCATTGTCAACAGGGAAGGGGGAACCCCTAGCGTCGCTGAAGCTGCCGCTTTAAAAATGGGCGAGACTTTGCTAGTAAGCAAGCAAATAGAAGCAAAATCGGTGACGGTGGCAGTTTCTTTGGCAGCAAGGAAATATAGAGGATAACAAATCGATGCTTAAACAGATTTTATTTCTTAGTAATGGTCATGGTGAGGATTTAAATGCTAGTTTAATTCTGGGGGAATTACAAAAAATTCAGCCCCAATTATCTATAGCTGCTTTGCCTTTAGTAGGAGAGGGAAAAGCTTATCAAAAATTGCCAGTACCGATTATTGCCCCCACTGCCACTATGCCATCGGGGGGAATTATTTATACCAATTCTTTTAATTGGATTAAAGATATTGGTGCCGGATTAATTGGTCTAACTATTAAACAAATTCGGGCAGCTTTTAAAGTTAGCAAGGATTGTGATTTATTGATAGCAGTGGGGGACATCGTACCGATTGCGATTGCTCGTTTAACTAGTCGTCCCTTTGTGGCTTTTATTGTTTCTACTTCCAGTTACTACGAAGGTACAATTAAATTACCTTTACTCACAGAATTGTGTTTAAGATCGGATAAGTGTTTGAGGGTTTTTACTAGAGATAAATATACAGCAACAGATTTACAAAATCGGGGTATTAAAAAAGCAATTTTTGCTGGTTATCCAATTATGGATGTCTTAACACCAACGGGTAAAGATTTAGAATTAGATAGTCAAATTCCCATGATTGCTTTATTAGCGGGGAGTCGTTTACCCGAAGCTTTAAGTAATTTAGCTCTACAGTTACAAGTCTGTGAGGAAATAGTTAAAATTAAACCGATGCAGTTTCGGGCTGCTATCGTTCCTAGCATCAGAGAAACCGACTTAGAAAATTTAGCTAAACAAGAGGGATGGCACTATTTAGGAGTGGGAAAATTAGAGAAAAATGGGGCTAAGGTGTGCTGTTATCGTGATGCTTTTGCCGATATTTTACACCATTGTGACGCCTGTTTAGCCATGGCGGGGACCGCAGTAGAACAAGCGGTAGGATTAGGAAAACCCGTCCTACAAATACCTGGGTTTGGTCCCCAATTTACCTACCCTTTTGCTGAGGCACAAATGCGCTTATTAGGGGAATCGGTGATAACTATTGGACAAAAACCCACGCAGGTAAATTTATTTAAAAATGCCGCGGTTAAAATTATCGATATTTTGGCAGATTCTCGTTATTTACACAGATGTTTAGAGAATGGCAAAATTAGAGTGGGAGAATCTGGAGGTAGCAGGAAGATTGCCGAAGAAATTTATATGAACTTAGGGTGTTAGCAAGCGCGTAATCCAGCTTAAAATTAGCTCAATTACCTTTTAATTAACCATCGTCATTTTCCTGGACAGATAAAAACTCAGCCACTGTTTGATTAAAAGTTTCAGGTTCCCCTAAAAATGCCCAATGATTACCTGGTATCTTTTTAATCTCTAGAGAAGTTAAATACTTTTTATAGGATTGAATTTGCCAAGCAGTGCGATTTAATCCCTGTTGGGGAAGGATTAATAAACTGGGAATATCTAAAGTTTTAGTTAATCCAGCAAACCCCATGACATCCTCAAAAATTTCCTGGCGTGCCGATAAAGTAAATTTACTACTCCAACTGCCATCAGCTTTTTGTTCAATGGCATTTTTAAACACCTCTTGCTGTAAATTTGACCAACCTTTATATTGTTTTAATTGACGAGCGATCGCTTCTATGCTCTGATAACTATCAAAGGAGCGAGTAATCTTTAAAAAGGGCAAAACTTGATAGAGAATTGGAAAAGTTATCCTAATCCAATTAGGGATTTTATCGATAAAAAAGGGATCAACTAAAATCAAACTCTTAAATACTTCCGGCTGTTGAGTTGCCCAAATTGCCGTTATTTTAGCACTCCAAGAATGACCTAAAATATGTGCTTGCGTCCAACCTAAATGATTAATTAAAGCCCTTAAATCGCCGATATAATCCTGAAAGTGATAACCGGTTGCCGGTTTACTGCTTTCCCCATGTCCTCGCAAATCTGGGGCAATAACTTGATAATTTGAGCTTAAATAATCGCCCAAACTTGACCAAACCAAAGCATGATCCGCCAGGCCGTGCAATAATAATAGAGGCATACCTCGATCGCTCCATTGTAAATAGGAAATTTCCATCGAGTTATTGGTAAAAGTCTGGCGTTGTGGCATAAATTCTCGGCTGATTTTTACTCTATAATTTAAATATCACTTAATAAAACTTCATACAATGGCGCGACAATCTCCGATCACTGCGACTAGCTTAGAACAATTGTCTTGGACATGGCAAGGTCACACCATCCCCTACACTGTGCGGGGAGAAGGACAACCCCTAGTATTAATTCACGGTTTTGGGGCATCTATCGGTCATTGGCGCAAAAATATCCCCGTTTTAGCGGAAAATGGCTATCAAGTCTATGCGCTAGATCTCTTGGGATTTGGGGGTGCGGATAAGCCCGCTTTAGATTATAGTCTCAACCTTTGGCAGCGGCAAATACAAGACTTTTGGGGCGAAAAAATCGAGAAACCGACAGTATTTATCGGTAATTCCATCGGGGGACTGATTACCTTAATGCTGATGGCAGAATCTCCCGAAATCACTGCCGGAGGCGTAATTATTAACTGTGCTGGAGGATTAAACCATCGTCCTGAAGAATTAAATTTCCCTTTGCGTTTAATCATGGCTGCCTTTACCGGTTTAGTTAGTTCTCCCGTGACAGGAAAGTTTATTTTTGAACAGGTAAGACAGAAAAATCGCATCCGTAACACCTTAAAACAGGTTTATCGCGACCATACCGCGATTACCGAGGAATTAGTCGAAATTATTTATCAACCCTCCTGTGATGCGGGTGCGTGGGAAGTGTTTGCATCGGTGTTGACAGCACCCCCTGGACCATCGACCCAGGAATTATTACCGCAAATCGATCGCCCTTTATTGGTACTCTGGGGAGAGGATGACCCTTGGACACCGATCGCCAGTTCGGTAATTTACCAAGAAAGAGCTAAAATGGGAAATAATACCCAATTTTATCCGATTGCTAAAGCTGGTCACTGTCCCCACGATGAACATCCCGAAAAAGTTAATCAATTAATTTTGAGTTGGCTGTCGGAAATAGAGACAAAAGTTGGGGTTGAGGGATAATTTTTCTGGCCCCCAAAGCTGAATTTAATGATTTTTTCGGGCAGTTTTTCCATGGGTGAGAAATCAATGAACTTAAGTAGGGTTTGCGGCAAAAAGTTTCTCGTGGGGGCAGGCTTCGGCCGTGAGACTTCGGCGTGAGACTTCGACGGTGAGCCTGTCGAACCGCCGAACGGAGACAGGAGTTTCAGGCTTTGTTGCCCTCTTTTTTGTACCAGTTTATGTACTATAAAAAGGATAATGCCAGGTTTTTGAAGGTCTCAATCCTATTTTCGCAGCACTAACATCGGATTTTAACAGGTCAAAAGTTTTATTTTAAAAGGGTTTTACGATTATTCAGCCAGCCCTATTTAATTGGTTGATTACCTTGGTTCGCCGTGGAGGGTTTCGGACGGTTCCCCATGCTCGGCGTTTATGGGCTAACCAAGTTGACACGATTTTTGCCTTACTTTTATCATTGATCATTCATAATTCACAATTCATAATTCATAATTTATAATTCAGATCACAAAATATCTTTTCTTTTTTGCAACCAATAGGTAAGGAGAAAATAAATAAGGGAATGAAGAATTAATACTCCCCAATTCAATAACAAGTTATTGATAGATAATTGATAAACTTGATTGACATCCTCAAAGGGTAAAGGGAAATTAAAAGTATTTTGTTCTTGCGCTTCTGCAATCATATCTTCCACCTCTACTAATACACCATAGGCAGCAATTGACCAGCGACTAATCATCAACCATGATAGATATTTTCCCAGACCTTCTAAGCTAAATAATACCCCTGCAAAGATAATCTGAGGAATTAAAATTAAAGGTAAGGCACTATTGGCTTGAGTGATATTACTAACGCCAGCAGAAATTAATAAACCGAGATTAATCGCCGCAAATATAGTTAAAACTGTGGTAATAAAACAGCCAGTTAACCAGGTCATTAATTTCGGTTGCGGGTCAGTAAATCCCCAAAATATCACACAAGTAATTACAATTGTTTGCAGAAAAGCTAAGGCCGCTAAAACCAGAATTTTTGACAATAAATAGGGTAATAATCCCAGATTAACTAATCTTTCTCGCTGATAAATTGCTGATTCTTTGACAATTTCCTGTAGGGAACAGGCAAAACCTACCCACAATTGCGCGCAGGTAAAAACAAAGAGAGTTTTTAAGGCTAAAGGTGCCGATTGGATAGCCTGATCAAAACTGGGATTATCTCCCAAAAATAAAGGATGTTTGCCCCCTAAAACCATGGCCATTAAGAAAATTCCGATCGGAGCGGTTAATAGGTATAAAATTAAACTAACCCGATCGCGGATAATTAACTGGCTATAGCGTTGACATAAAACCTGTAGTTGTGGACAAAAAGATTGTTGAACCTGTTGCGGCCTACTATTATTTTGCTGAAATATTTTACCGATTCTTGCTTCAATATTATTTTTGTAGTAGTCGGATTTTTGGAAACGTTGGCATTCTTGCTCAACTTTTTCTCTAGTTTCTAGATGAATATAAATATCGGCAAAATCCCCCTGAGGTAAAGAGAAAAAATTTAAGGCCTCCCCCGGGGAACCAAAATAACATAAATTGCCCCCTTGACCAAGAAAAACTAATCGATCGCAGAGATTGATATTATTAGTAGCATGGGTGACTAGGAGAATTGTTCTGCCTTCTTTGGCCAATTTTGCCAGCAATTCCATCATCTTTTTATCTAAACCGGGGTCTAATCCCGAGGTGGGTTCATCTAAAAAGAATAATTTGGGATTGGCTAATAATTCTACCGCAATACTCACCCTTTTTAATTGACCACCGCTTAAGTCTCTGACTAAAGTATTTCTTCTTTCTAACAATTCCACCTGTTGCAGGGTTTTCTCGATCACTTCTTGGCAATTAAGATCGGGAGGTAGCCTTAATTTAGAAGCATAATATAACACTTCTCCCACAGTTAAATCCCTGTGGACGATATCGTATTGGGGAACATAACCGATTTGGGTGCGATAGATATTAAAATTCTGACGTAAATCTTCCCCATTCAGATAAACAGTTCCCGAGGTGGTGGGTTCAATTCCCAATAAAGTCTTTAATAAAGTCGATTTTCCCGCACCACTTCCCCCGACAATCGCCACTAATTGACCCGGTTCGATCGGTAAGGAGATATGATTGAGAATTATCAAGGGTTTTTTCTTTTTATCCCGCACCATCCTGACGATATCTTCGGCATCCAGACGGATATTATCCCCTGTATCTAATAAAACTAATTCATCTCCCCACAAACGAAAACTATAGGGACCGATTCTCACTGTACAACCGTTAGTTAAAATGGCACTACCCGATACTTTTTGTCCGTCGATAAAGACTCCATTGGTGCTTTTGTCATGAAGAATATAACGATTTTGGTTATCTGTATCGATAATCGCGTGTTGTCGGGAAATTGTCGGCGCGTCTAAAACCACAGTGACAGCATTATCTCGTCCTAAAACTACACTGCGATTGCGTAAAGAAACGAATTTAAAAGCTAAAGGTGAACTTTTTTCCTGTTGGTTAGGATGATAATAGGTAATCTTGACGCAATTTTTGACATCTTGACCGATATTAATCTCATCCCCATTTCGTAAAAGATAGCCCTCTTTGGGAGTAATGACGCGATTGTTGATAAAAAGTTTATTGGAACTAGGATTAGTCCCGTCTCCATCGTAGATATAGTAATCATCTCCCTGACGACGAAAACAAGCTTGTACTCGACTCACTACCGTCCAGTGTCCTGGAACAACTAAATCCACCTGTTGACCATCCCGTCCCAATTTATGATTAGGACGACTCAGATTAACAGAAGGGAGAATTTCTCCCTGACTGTTAAGAATAATGTAGGGTTCTTGACTAATAACCGTTTTAATGTTGGGAGAATTGGTCATAAAAAGTCGATCGGTAGATGGCGTTCGCGGGGACGGTAAGAAGCTAAGATAGAATTAATGTCTCGATCGCTACTGTTAACCTCAGAGTCTGGAACGAACTCTAGAGATCATATTAGTAAAACTTCTTAGGATCGATCGAGCTTGTCTAAATTCCTATTCCTAAGACCTATCCACAGGTTATCGTGCTGTTAGACGATGGTTACAACTCCTATTTCTCCTACCGCCAAGGTTTCTAAAGTCGAAGGTATCAAAGAACGCAGTAATTATCTACGAGAACCTTTGGCCAGTGAACTCCTCGAAGATACAACCCATTTTACCGATGCGGCGGTACAGATTCTCAAATTTCACGGTTCCTATCAACAGGATAATCGCGACAATAGAGCCAAAGGTCAAGAAAAAGACTATCAAATGATGTTGCGTACCCGCAGTCCGGGGGGTTTTATTCCCGCGCAACTATATCTTACCCTCGATAGTTTGTCCGATCGCTACGGTAACGGCACTTTACGCGTGACAACCCGCCAAGGCTTCCAATTACACGGCATTTTAAAGAAAAATCTCAAAGCAACCCTCGGGGAAATTATCCGCAGTATGGGATCCACTTTAGCGGCCTGTGGTGATGTTAACCGCAATGTCACCGCACCGCCAGCCCCCTACAAAAATCGCCCCGAATACGGCTATGCTTGGGAATATGCCAATAATATCGCCGATTTGCTCACTCCCCAAACTGGCGCTTACTACGAAATTTGGCTCGATGGCGAAAAAGTGATCAGTGCAGAAGAAGCGCCAGAAGTCAAGGCATCGAGACAAAAAGATACAAATGGCATTAACAAAAACGATCCGATCGAACCAATCTACGGTCAACATTATATGCCCCGTAAGTTCAAGATCGGTGTCACTGTGCCGGGAGACAACTCCATCGATATCTACACCAATGACCTCGGTTTGGTGGTGATTACCGACGCAAACGGTCAATTACAGGGTTTTAACATCCTTGCGGGGGGTGGACTGGGAAGAACCCACAATAAGGAGGAAACTTTCCCCAGAATGGCCGATGCGATCGGTTATGTGAGCAAAGAGGAGGTATATGATCTAGTAAAAGCGATCGTGGCAACCCAAAGAGATTACGGAGATCGCGGTGATCGTCGTCATGCGAGAATGAAATATATCCTCGAAGAATGGGGAGTAGAAAAATTCCGCAGCACTGTTGAGGGTTATTTCGGACAAAAAATCGCACCCTACCACCCCCTCCCCGATTGGAAATATCAAGACTTTTTGGGATGGAATGAACAGGGAGACGGAAAATTATTTTATGGTCTTCATGTAGAAAATGGCCGGGTCAAAAATGAGGGCAGTTTTCAGCTAAAAACCGCCTTAAAAGTGATTATCGAGCGTTTTCAGCTACCCATGCGCTTGACGGCTAACCATAATATCATTCTCTACGAAATTGAACCCAAAGATCAGGAAGCGATCGAGGCGATCCTGAAAGAACAGGGAATTATCACCAATCCCGCCGAAATTGACCCTTTAACCCGTTATTCCATGGCCTGTCCCGCTTGGCCCACCTGTGGATTAGCGATTACCGAGTCAGAAAGAATTTTACCCAGCGTGATTGAACGCATTCGCACCCTGCTTAATCGCTTAGGATTAAGCAAAGAGGAATTTGTCATCCGCATGACAGGATGTCCCAATGGCTGCGCGCGTCCCTATATGGCAGAATTAGGATTTGTGGGTAGCGCTCCCAATTCCTACCAACTCTGGTTAGGAGGAACAGCCGATCAAACTCGACTAGCGCGCCCCTATTTGGATAAAATGGCGATCGATGATCTAGAAAAGGTCTTAGAACCGATTTTCGTTTACTTCCAACAGGATCAACAAAATAACGAAACCTTCGGAGAATTCTGTCATCGAGTCAATTTCCCTGCTTTACAAGCATTTTCAGCCACCTACACACCTAAAATGACCGAAACTACTACCACTGAATCAAAACCCAAACGCGTGCGTAAAAATCAAAACCGTGTCAGCGTCCCCGATGATATGTTTGTCCGTCTCAAAGAAGCTTCGGAAGCGGAAAAACGGCCGATGAATCAAATCATCAATGAGGCGCTAGAGGCCTATTTCAGCCAAAAATCCTAATCAGTTACCAGTTACCAGTTATCAGTGACCAGTTACCAATTTAAGAGCATTAACTTTTGGGAGTTATCGGGGAAGATTACCAATAACTCTTGATTCTCCTATATATCCTCAGTCTATGCTTAAAAATGAATGAGGGAAGTCCGGTCATATCAATTTGTACCCCTCTGGTGGGAAATTATGACAATCTCACGAACTAAAACAAATCCTTGGCAAAAACGTTCCCGAAAGGATGTTAAAAAATTATCAGATAATGAAATTAATGAAAAATATGAACAAGGTGAACGAAGAATATTATTAGAAATGAATCGAGAAAAATTGCCTAGTTTTGCTGAGTCTTTAAAGAAACCTAACTATATGGAAACGCGTCCTTTCTATCAGAGACGGGAGCGCTGGGACGCACAAAAACAATCGAGACTGATTGAATCTTTTTTGATGAATATTCCCGTGCCTCCTCTGATTCTGTATGAAACTTCCTATAACTCCTATGAAGTAATGGATGGTCAACAAAGAATCACAGCAATTGAGAATTTTTATAACAACAAATTACAATTAACAGGTTTAGATATCTGGCCTGAATTAGAAGGAAGAACTTATGAAAGTCTTCCTGCAAAAATCAAAGATGGCATCAATCGACGCGCCATTTCAACTATAGTTGTTATTACCGAGTCTCTATCGGATCTAGAGGAAGCTTTATCTTTAAAACAACTGGTTTTTGAACGCCTCAATACAGGAGGTGTATCTTTGAGTCGCCAAGAAATAAGGAACTGTCTTTACTCTGGGAAATTCAATGAACTTTTATTGAAGCTTTCTGAGAATACTATTTTTGCTAAAGCTTGGGATATTCCTATTGATGATAAAGAAGAACTTAAAGAAAATGGATTTTATAAAAAGATGGAAGATGTAGAATTAATCCTCCGTTTTTTTGCCTTGAGGGATATTGACCAATATACCGGTAATTTATCTAAATATCTGGATAATTATATGATGAAAAAAAGTCTTAATTTTTCTGACGAGAATATCCAAGAGTTCGAGCAAGTATTTAACCAAACTATAGAGTTAGTATCTAGTATTTATCAGGAGCAGTTATTTAAGCCTTTCGATAGTAAAACCAAAATACATAAATCGAAAGCTTATAAAGTTTACTATGATGCAGTGATGATCAGTTTCAGCAACCATTTATCTCATTATCAAGAATTAATTAATAGAAAATCAGCAATAATTCAAGAAACTATCCAGTTATTTACTCAAGATTCCCAGGGAATTACTCATCAAGATAAAAAATTTAAAAAAGGACTTTTCACTGGAGAAGGGTACAGTAAAGATGATTTTAAAGCTCGTATTCAAATTTTTAATTCTCTGATTCAACGAGTTCTTAAGCAGAGTATTTGAGAATGTTTGAAGGACTTTTAAATAACCTAAATGATGATATAAACACCATTCGATCAATAATTAATATCAGTGAAAAACTTAGAGAAATTATTGCAAATAATTCTTCACAACTCAACACAGAAGACTTAAAATATCTTCAAGCAAATGCTCCTTTAGGAGACAAGTGGCTAGTTAACGATCATTGTTCATCTATCACAAGGTTATATGCTCTTTACGAAAATTTTGTCGAAAATCTAGTGGGAGATTGGATTATTTTGCTGCCTCAATTATATAGCTGCTATCAAGATTTACCCGAATCTGTAAGAAATCAGCATAAGACAGGTTGTGCTACATTACTGGGTAATGAATATAAAAGAAATCGCTTCGATTCTCTTTCAGAGAGGGACATTATCAAAAATTTATTTGATACTGAATACGAAAATACAAGCAGATATAATCTCACATCAGCTGCTTTTTTGTTACATGAAGCGAATCTTAGAAAAGAGCAATTAACCAAACTTTTAGCCAATGCTGGCATATCGGCAACTGATTCTTGGCAGTGGATAGAAAATCATAAAAAAGTTAAGATTTTTATTGACAATAATGATAAGCGTAGTGTGGAAAAGGAATTAAAGAATTTTATCGAACTTCGTAATAATTCTGCTCATGGTAAAGTAGATACAGTTCTCAATGCCAATGATTTACTGAAATTATGTGATTTTGTCGAAGTTATATGTCAAGCTATAAGTGAATTAGTTCTTTATTGCTTTGTTTCTAGGAAGATCGAGATAGGAAAGCTTCAAAAGCTCGGTAAAGTTGTCAATTGGTATCAACAGCAACAAGCTTGCGATGTTAAAATATCAGATGAGCCACAGGAATCCAATAAAAGACTAGAAGTCGGTAAAAAAGTTTTTTTAGTCAGTGAAAAGAAAAAAATATGTCAAAATGCTATTATTGAAAGTATTCAAATTAATAAAAATGGCAAAAATACCCCTCGCCGAAGAATTTCAATAAGAGAGATAAAAGATTCTGAAATAGGCTTAAAATTTGACAAAGAAAGTCAAAAAGGATTAGAAGTTTATTTAGTTATTTCGGACTGATTGAAATGAATATAGCGTTTCTCATAAATATGAAGTATAACCAGATTTGGCATCATTTCCCCACTCCCCAACCCTTCACGGATTACTGTTTACTGAAAAATCTCTTGTCTCTTAATCAAATTCTGCTTTTAGATCCCGACGCATTAATTCATAAACGGCAACTTGGGGAGAAATTTCCCCGCGCAAAAGACGATCAACTTGACAGGTAATCGGTACATACAAATTTTTTTCTTGGGCAATTCTCATCAAAACTTCTGTGGTATTTATTCCCTCGGCAGTTCCCTCTAATTTCGCTAAAATTTCTGGCAAAGATAAACCTAAAGCTAATTGATAACCCACTTGATAATTGCGGGATAAAGGACTATTACAGGTGGCTAATAAATCCCCTAAACCCGATAAACCGAAGAAAGTTTCTTGACAACCTCCTAGACAAGTTCCCACCCGAACTATTTCCGGTAAAGCGCGAGTTAACAGCGCAGATTTGGCATTAGTACCTAACTGTAAACCATCACAAACCCCAGAAGCGATCGCCATGACATTTTTGAGAGTGCCACCTAACTCTGTTCCCAAGGGATCGCTATTCAGATAAACCCGAAAAGATTCCCCAGATAATAATTTTTGTAACAATATTGCTGCTTTTTGCACATAACTTGCTACCACCGTCGCGGCGGGTAGGCCTTGATTAATTTCTTTAGCCAAATTGGGACCGGAAAGAACCACAAGGGGATGAGCGGGAAAAGCTTGATTCCACAGGTGAAAGGGGGTAAGAGTGGTGATTGGGTCTAATCCTTTAGTAGCGGTGACGATAATGGTGCGAGAATTTAATGGTAATTGCTGTAATTTTTCGATCGTTGGAACAACTCCTTTAATCGAAACTGCTGAAATAATTACATCAGTATCTGCTATAATGGCTCCCAAATCTTCCCCACTATGACGCGACCAAACCCTAACAGTTAACTGATTACGTCTGGCCAAATTAGCGAGAGTTTGTCCCCAAATTCCCCCACCTATAACCGTAATTTTCTTGGCATTTTCTAACAACTTTTATTCTCTCCTTATCATTGGTGGGTTACGGCAAATTGGCAAGTATTAATCAATAGCAGAACTTGCTGTTGCCTAACCCACCCTACACTGATAACTGAAAAAAATGACAAACTATCGCAATCCTGCCCCCACTGTTGATATTATCATCGAACTGATCGACTCGCCCCACCGTCCGATCGTACTAATTGAGAGAAAAAATCCGCCCTTTGGCTGGGCAATTCCGGGGGGATTCGTGGACTACGGTGAATCGGTGGAAACGGCGGCAATTCGGGAAGCTTACGAGGAAATCAGTTTGCAGGTGCAGTTAATCGAGCAATTTCACGTCTATTCCGATCCTAACCGCGATTCACGTCAACACACCATTAGTATCGTTTTTATCGCCACGGCAACAGGAAAACCGATTGCTGCCGATGATGCCAAAAAAGTCGGTGTCTTTCATCTCTGGGAATTCCCCCAACCCTTATGCTTTGATCACGATCGCATTCTCAATGATTATCGTCGTTATCGGGATTATAAAATTCGTCCCACACCTTAGAAAAACGCCGCTATCAAAGCCAATGCTTGGCAAAAACGTCCCCGAAAAACCGTTAAAAAATTATACACTTCTGAGAGCGACAATCGGTTGCAATTTAGAGGCACGATAGGCGGGAAAAACGCCAAAAAAGAGACCAATACCCGTGGAAACGCTCAAAGACAGGGCGACGGCACTGGTGGAAACAGTGGCGGCCAGGGGAGAGAAACTGGAGACTAGAACGAGCGCTCCTGCACCGACGAAAATACCCAGCACACCGCCGGCGATGGAAACAAGAGTTGATTCAATCAGGAATTGTAAGAGAATATCCTGTTCTCTGGCTCCGATCGCTTTTCTTAGTCCGATTTCCCCGGTTCTTTCCGAAACCGAAACGAGCATAATATTCATCACCCCGATACCCCCGACAATTAGGGAAATACCGGCGATTAGAGCCAAAAGTAGGGTTAGACCCTGGGTAATCGTGCCGAAGATTTCGATCATCTGTTTAGCAGTTTCGACGCGAAAATCATCCTCAGCCACGATTTTATGACGTAAACGCAGGAGATTCTCGATTTGGAACTTAGCGGCGCGGATTTCCTCCCCCGATCGCGCGGTGAGACTAATCCAACTCAACTCGACACCGTAGGGGCCGGTTTTGCCCACCAGTTGCGAGTTCATGGTGCTAAGGGGAATAATCAGCATTTCATCCTGATTATTGCCAAAAAAGGAGCCTTTCGCCTCTAAAATCCCTATCACCTCAAAACTGAGATTTTTGATCCGCAGCTGTTGACCGAGGGGATTTTGGGTGGGGAAAAGTTGCGCTGCCACTTCACGGCCGATTACCGTTACCCGTTTGTTGCGGGCTAGATCGATATTATTGATAAAACGACCTTTTTCTAGGGTAAAATTGCGGACAGAAGCGTATTCTGGGGTGCTTCCCGTCACTAGAGCCGTCATGTTGCGATTACGATAGGAAATCAAGAAACGAGCGTTTATTTCCGGGGCGACTTCGGCGACGGTGGGAACCTGTTCGGCGATCGCCTGAGCATCGGCTAAAACTAGGGTTTTCGGTAAATTAACGGTGGTATTGCGTGCTTGTCGCGACCCCGGCACCACAAAAATGGTATTGGGTCCCAAGTTAGCAAACTGGTCATTGGCTAAGGTTTGCGCCCCTTGGCCAATACCGATCATGGCCACCACCGAAGCGTTACCGATGATAATTCCTAACATGGTCAGGCCGCTACGCACTTTATTGGCCCCTAGGGTGGCGACGGCCATTTTTAAACTTTCGATGATCAACATATCAGTTATCAGTTATCAGTTATCAGTTAGATAGTTGTAGGGTTTTGGGGTTTTGGGGTATTAGTTGAATTCCCCCATTCCCCCATTTCCCCATTTCCCGAATCCTGACCTAGCATAAAAAAGACAATTTAGGAATACTTGTTAAAGAAAATTATTGAGATTTTTGATTAGTTTTCGAGGTATCTTCGGCTCCTTGGGGGAGATCGATAAAGACCTTTTCTCCAGCTTCCAACCCTGATAAAATTTGGGTTTTATCGTCTAAGACCAAACCGATCGAAACGGGTTGAAAACTGGGTTTATTTTCGGCATCGGGAACTAAAACCCCTGACTTGCCTTCCCGGGTGACAATGGCGACGGTCGGCACGACCAGAGCATTATCTAACTGCTGGCCGACAAAAGTTACATCTACATTCATTTTTGATTTGAGTTTGTCCCGTCCCGTCACCAAACCGATTCTGACCTCAAAAGAAGTAACATTCTCCTCGATAATTGCTTCAGGAGCCACAAGAATAACTCGACCTTCAAAGACTTCTTCAGGAAAAGCATCGGCGACAATTCGCACGGGTTGGCCGCGCTGCAATAAACCCACATCTACTTCCGGCACTTTCGCAATCACTTCCAATCCCGATGCTAGGGCGATAATCGAGGTGGAAGTGGCGGAAGCGGTACTAGAGGCCGAAGTGGTGGGAGTGACAAAAGAACCCTCGGTGGCGTATTTTTGGGTGACGATGCCATCAAAGGGGGCAGTAATGACCGTATCGCGGTATTGAATCTTGATTTGCTCTAAATCGGCTCTAGCAGCCGCTACAGATGATTCTAGTCGAGCAAGCTCCGTTTCTTGGGTTTTTTGGCGTTGTTCGAGGGCAAATTTCGCTTCTGCGATCCCTGCTGCCGCTCGGATCATTTCCTGCTCAATTCCCGCTACTTCTGGGGAAGCGGTTTTATCCGCTTGTTCCAAACGGCGGATCGATTCGTCTAAATTGGCTTTAGCATTGAGATATTCATTGAGGACGGCATCAAATTGGTCTTGAGCGATCGCCCCTTCCCGGACTAAATTTTCATTGCGTTTAACCCGATTTTCTGCTAGTCGAAACCGGGATTGGGCCGCTTGTACCTGAGCTTGCAGTTGGTCTAAATCTTTGGGAATTCTTTCTTTGGCCTGAGCTAAACGGGCTTCTAATTGCTTATAACTGGCCTGGGCCTGATAAAATCGGGCTTGTAATTGCCGGATATCTTCGGGAATACTGCGTTTAGCCTGTTCCAGACTGGCTAGAGCTTCCCGCAGACGCGCTTCTGACTGCATTCCTTGGGCATACACCTCTAAATTATCCATGACGGCGAGGGTTTGTCCCCTTTTAACGATCATGCCCTGATCCACCAATAATCGCACTAATCGGCCGGGGTTTTTCGGGCTAATGTTGACACTTTGGATTGGTTCCACCCTACCACTAGCTTTAATTTCCACAGCGAGGGTTTCTCGTTGAGCAGGAACGGTCATTTTCGCCAATTCTAGGGCAGGGGGAGGAGTTTGCAGTAAGCGATAAGAAACCACTCCCACCGCCAGAAAACCACTAGCCATGAGTCCAAATATCCAAAATAGGGGGCGATTTGATTTTCCCAACACGGTTATTGCCATCGATGAGCCGAAAGTTAATTGGTTATATACTAACGTCTCTAGAGTTGCCTTTGTTGTTTCTTTAGCCAACAACTCCCAAGCGAGATAGACTGATTAAAAAAGGCCTATCGCGGGGTTAAACTGTGCCAAAACTTCAATTAATCTTTTCTTTGCTCATTTTTTTCGTCGCTGGCAGCCCGCCGGCTTTTTCCCAAGCGCTACTCCCCTACACCATCGAACCGGAGTTAGAACAGATGGAACAAGCAGGAATTGAAATGGCCGAGGATGCCATCCAATTAGCTCGTTTTCGCCGTACCGATGCAGCCCTCGGACGAGCTAGGTTAGCGGTGCAGTTAGCCCCCCATCTCTATCAAACTTGGTTTATTCTCGGTAGTTTATATCTGCAAGCCGATCAGGTGCAACCCGGCATTGAGGCATTAAATCAATCTTTGTCCCTTGCTCCCGCCGATGCCCAAGCTAATATTAAATTTTCCCTCGGTAGTGCCTATTTTCAGAATCAAGATTACCAGTCTGCTATTGCCCAGATTGAAGCGGGTTTGCAAATTAAACCCGACGTCTCCCCCGCTCTTTTTGATCTCGGTAATTCCTATCTCAAGTTAGCACAATATCCTGCGGCGATCGCAGCTTACGAAAAAGCTGTTAGTCAAGATAAAAATTTTTGGCCAGCTATTAATAATATTGGTTTAGTTAAATACGAACAGGGTGATAAGGAAGCCGCTCTTAAAGATTGGCGCACCGCTTTGAAAATCGATCCTAAACAGCCGGAGCCTCAGTTAGCTATTGCGGTGGCTATTTATAGTCAAGGGAAAACTGAGGAGGGCATCAAATTAGCTCAGGCCGCTCTCACTAGCGATAGTCGTTATGCCAGTCTGGAATTTTTGGGGGAAAATCTCTGGGGTAAACGTCTTCTGCAAGACACGGAGAAAATGTTTAATCATCCCAAAATGAAAGATTTTATCGCTCGTTTACCACAACCAATCCCAGAAGCGGAGGAAGAAAATTAAGCTGATAGCAGCAAGCATTAAGATAACCCCTTAGTTAATTGGCTAGTAATTCTTGAGGCTTGCTCTAGCTAATTAGGACTGGCTGAATATCGGTAGCAGCTTTGCTAAAAAATGGTTTTGGGACTTTATTAGCAAAACAACAAATTTTTTGCCGCAAACCCCACATACAGTACAATTATTACAGTTAAGGGTTTGAAAGGCCTAGGATGATGGCAAAGCAATCAAGGGCGATCGCGGTGACAGAACATGATAATAAGTATCCTGAATGTCTGCATATCTAAGACTCTGTATTCCATTTCTCTACTTTCTTTGCTGACTACTTTGCCAGACATTATAGACAATTTTCCTGATATAGATGAAGGGTTGCTTCCCCTTGATGACATCACATTTTAGAATGAAATAGCCCTGAAATTTTATTGTTATAAATAGATTCGTTCAAAAGGTTCTTTTCGATAACGGCGATAAACATCAAAGTCACTATCTAAGGTAATAATCGCAGAAATATTAAGTCTTTCAGAAATAGTTATTAAGGATAGATCTGCAAAATCTCCCGGTAGGTCAGCGTATTGTTCATTGAGTTGTATAATTCTGGCAAAATCTTGTGGTAAAAGGGGAATACATTGATAAAGCTGGTGGAATAAATCACTTAAAAATTCATTTTGTGTTCGATAATTATGGCTTAAAAGATACATTACTTCTGTTATACAAGCAACAGTTGTAATCAAGTCGCTGGAACATTGTTCAAAAAAGTTGACAACAGCCCGATGATAATTATCTTGGGAACTGTAATAGGCGAATAGAATGCTACTATCTGTAATAATTTTGGGGGGATAATTTGTCATGAATGATGTTGCTGATGATGGTTTTGGATATATTCTGCCACTACTTTTTTGCGGTTTTCTCGCAATGACAAATTAGGTGGAGCATTTTCTAAAAGATGCTGAGGATGACCTCCCCGGCGTTGTAATAAAGTTTTACGCGGTTTTAAGCTTTGCCAATGTTCGTAAATGAGTTTTTTAAGAAGTTCTTCTGAGCTAATATTCTCTTCGGAAATGATGTCTGCTAGATAGTTCTCGGTTTCTCGATCTAGATTAATCGATAACATTATAATTTCAGGGGATAAATCAACATCTTTGATTATAGCTTAAAATCCATGATCGCACTCACCCCCCATCCCCAATTGAGTTTGCTAGAGAAAAATTCGGGGTACGGGCGAAGCATTCGGATAGGAAATCTAGGGTTTCAGTAATAGGTTATTGTCCGAATGCTTCGCCCCTACTTAATCATCTAACAATCCGTCTTAACGCACCGCAGCTATCATTAATTTATTGGGTGCGTTACGCTATCGAAGGGCGCACCCTACTGGACTACTTTTTTCTTGTTGCTTTTGACATCCTTTTTTCTGAGAACAGGTAGAGCGCCTAACACTACTCCTATCCCCAGGATAGTTGAGGGTTCAGGTACTGCTTGTACTTCTTGAGGTGCTTGATACAAATAGGCTGACCCCGCATTTAATGCGCCAGTAAAACGTAGGGTGCGTTAGACGGCGACAATCTCTGCTTAAACTTAAATCTAACAATCCGTCGTAACGCACCCTACCTATCATTAATTTAACTTTATTATAACATATAATTAATTTGCAAGAGTTCTTATCTATCATTAATTTATTTGATGCGTTACGCTATCGAAGGGCGCACCCTACTGGACTTACTGGGTTTTTAAAGGTTCCAATTTTAACAGGTCAAAAGCCCTATTTTAAAAGGGTTTTACCATTATTCAGCAAACCCTAATTAGGATAAACTCGCCCTTTCCAACCCCCCCCTTGGCCGCGCCAATAACGCAGAGCAGAATCGACGGTCATTAAACTATAAAAGAGGGCAATTAGAGGTAAAGTTAAAGCCCGCAGGGGGGATAATTTATATAGTCTTAAAGTCGGGCTATAGGAGAGGGCGATTAGTAATAAGGTGACGGTGCTAGTTATCATAATTGATGTTTGTTTTAATACCAGTCCCCAGATTAAGCCCAAGGGGGCGGCTAAATAGGTTAAAAACATCCCGAAAATTGTCCCGATTAACCAAAGTGTTGAGTAATTTAGTTGTGTAAAGGCGGTGCGGGCTACCATATTCCAAATGCTGGCTAAATCGGGATAGGGACGGAGACTATAGGTGGTTTCTGTTAATCCTAACCAGATAGATTTCTCGGTATTTTCGGGGTGATTTTGCAGATATTTTTTAACCGCAATCGCCAAGGAACAATCATCTATTAAAGCTTGTTTAAGAATCTCAATACCGCCAATTTTTTCTAGAATATCTCGGCGAATTAAAATGCAACCACCAGCGGCGGCAGCTATCGGGGAATTAGGGTTATTAACTAGGGCAAAAGGATAGAGTTTCTCGAAGAAAAAAACAAAGGCAGGAATGAGGAATTTTTCCCAAAAACTGTCACAGCGTAGCAACACCATCAGGGAAACTAAAGCTTGTTTTTCTTGTACTGCTTTAGTGACTAATTGGGTTAAATTATCTGGTGGGTGGGCAATATCGGCATCGGTGAACAGAAAATAATCGGGTGCAAATTTCTCGGTAGCCTCTGTTATTCCCTGTTTCATTGCCCATAATTTACCTGTCCATCCTATCTCTAAAGGTTGTCCAGAAATAATAGTTATCTGGTCAGATTTATGAGAGTGTTTAGCAATTTCTTGGGCAACTTTTCCCGTGTCATCACTGCTTTGATCATCAATTAAAATAATCGAAAATTCGCCTTGATAATCTTGGTTAAAGAGGGAAGTTAAACTGATAGGTAAAACGTCGGCTTCGTTTCGCGCGGGGATAATTGCCGAGACTTTTGGATAATTTTTTAAAGGGGAAGTGACGGGATTAATTTTTTGGTTACATAGCCAAAATTGTCCCCTAGCTAAGATTAAATATAACCAAATTATCAGCGATAGGGAAGTAATTAATAATAAGAAAAATGTCATAAGCTAGTCGGCTTTCGATGAGGGAATAGGGAAAAGGTCAAAAAGATTATCAAATTTAGATGGACAACAGCTTAACCAGTTTGGGGTTTAACAAAGGGCAATTTAGGATAAAATAGAGGCAACTTAGCAAGATTAGGCGAGGGAGTAAATCATGGATTATGATGTCGTAATTATTGGGGGAGGACCGGCGGGAGGTCACTGTGGTAGATTATTAAGTGAAAAAGGTTATCGTGTTCTTTTAGTGGAACAGCATTCTAGTTGGCAAGATAATAATTTTTCTAGTGCCGCCTCTCCCCTAGAAATTTTAGAACAATTCAATCTCCCTGAAACCGTAGTGGCTAGGTTTTGGAAAAATATCGAAATTATCTCCACTAGCATACATCGTTCTTGGTCATCACCGCAACCTTTAGGGGTAGTTTTTGATTTTGCCAAGTTGCGAGAGTTTTTAGCCGCAGAAGTGCTGCGTTGGGGGGGAGAAGTTCGTTTAGGTTGTCGTTATCTGAAATATCAACAAACGGAGAATCAGCTAACTGTTTTCTTGAAATCACAAGGGGAGAATATCGAGACAGTTACTACTCGTTTATTGGTTGATGCTACGGGATATGCCAGAGCAGTTATGTATAAACATAGACGAGAAAAACCTGATTTTTTAAAAGCAGTGGGTATTGAATATTTAATTGCTGTTCCAGAATTAGATTATCAAAAGTATCAAGATAATTTAGTATTTTTTCTCGGTCATAAATGGAGTCCTAAAGGTTATGGCTGGATTTTTCCGATGGATAATCAGCAATTAAAAATAGGAGCCGCTTGGTTAGAGGGAGAACATCCTTATATTCCTGAAGTTAAGCCTTTAAAAAGTTATATTACACAAATTATTCAAACCTACATTAATCTCTCTAAATATGATATAATTGACAGCCATGGTTCTATTTTAGAATATTCGCTCAATCTGCAAGATATTTATTATCAAGAACCGAATATTATAGCGATTGGTGATGCGGTTTCTACGGTTAACTTTTTAGGAGGGGAAGGTATTCGCCATGCTATGAAAGGAGCCGAAATTGCTTGTCAATACATGGAAGAATATTTACAGGGAAAATCGAGTAATTTTGCCGCTTATCAACAGCGGATGCAAGAATATTTTCAACCCAAATGGAATTTATCTGATCGCCTCAGTCGCAAAGTTTATTTAGAATATAGTGATGCGCGTATTGATCAAGGAGTAGCCTATCTCAAATATCTTTCTACCCAGGATATAATCGACATTTTATTTTACTACAAATTTGAAAAATACACAAAAGGGTTAGGAGGATTTCTGCTGGGGAAATTACGTCAATGGTGGCGCAAAATTTTCCCTAGTCAAAAACCTGAGTAAATAAGCTAGGATAAAGCTAAGGAAACAATATTGGTAAAGACCGTGAGTAAGTTTATTCGCTACAGTACAATTATCACCCTGCTGGGCATTTTAGCAGCCTGTAGTGGCAATCCCGACCTAGAAAATCGTCTGGCTGCCGATCCTAATCTACAAACAAATCCCATACCAGAAAACTCTCCTAATAACAGGCAATTACCCGCAAATTTTCCCGCAGAAATTCCTCGATATAGTCAATCAGAATTATTATCAGTGCAGACAAATCCTGATAATACTGGTGGACAAACCCGTTGGCAATCCAACGATCCCAGCAATGCGATCGAGGCTTTTTATCAACAGGAATTAGTTAATAATAATTGGGAAATTATTACTCCCTTTTCTGGGGAAGGAGTTAATAGTACCCTAACGGCCCGTCGAGATAATTTAGAGTTAACTATCACCATAACTGCCACTTCTCCCAATACCGAATATAGCCTCGATTATCGTCCAACAGTAACCCCG
This sequence comes from Microcystis novacekii Mn_MB_F_20050700_S1, assembly GCA_007096045.1. Taxonomy (GTDB): domain Bacteria; phylum Cyanobacteriota; class Cyanobacteriia; order Cyanobacteriales; family Microcystaceae; genus Microcystis; species Microcystis novacekii. The sequence goes on from SFAU01000006.1 coordinate 40,362, forward strand.
ATTGCTTCCCCTAGTCCCTCCCCTAGTCCCTCCCCTAGTCCCTCCCTTAGTCCCTCCCCGTTACCCAATCTCAATCCCACCAGTTTTAACGATCTCGAATCCTTACCTAATCCCTTAAAGAGCCACATTCAAGACTTAGCTAGATTAGGAGTATTAACAGGTAATAACAATCAGTTTAACCCTAATAATACAATAACGCGCCGAGAATTTGCTCGCTGGTTGTTACAGGCTAATAATGCCATTTATGCTAATGTAGCGGGTAAACAAATCCGTTTAGCTACCCCCAATAGTTCCCCGACTTTTAGTGATGTTAAAAATAACGATCCTGATTATATTTATATTCAAGGATTAGCGGAAGCGGGGTTAATTCCCTCTCCTTTAACGGGAGATAGTAGCGCCCTTTTATTCCGTCCCAATGCTCCTTTAACCCGGGAAGATTTAATCGCTTGGAAAGTGCCATTAGATGTCAGAAAAGCTTTACCGAGCGCCAATCTTGATACGATTAAAAATACTTGGGGTTTTCAGGATACTAATAAAATTAACCCGCAGCTGGTGCGCGCTCTTTATGCCGATTTTCAAAATGCTGAACAAGCTAATATTCGGCGAGTTTTTGGTTTTACTACCCTATTTCAGCCAAAAAGACCAGTAACTCGCGCTGAAGCTGCCGCTACTTTATGGTATTTTGGTTTTCAGGGTGATGGTGTTTCTGCTGCCGACGCTGTGCAAGGTCAAGATACACAACAGAGTGGGGTTAACTGAAATTTGTCCACAAAAACTAAGGGTGTGTCAGGAAAATACAGGCACTATTTTTGACATTTCTTCATATCTATTCAGAAAAATTAACAGAGGATTCTTGACCCTGCAGCTAGGGGAATATTTTATCCTAAAGATATAACTCTGCTGCAGGGGATTTTGTTGCTGACTTCCGCTGCTATTAACATTATGACCCATCAAACTCTCAAACTCGCCGGGATGAGTTGCGCTGGTTGTGCTAATTCGATCGAACGGATAATTAAATCTATCCCCGGAGTGATTCGATGTCAAGTTAATTTTGGCATGGAACAGGTGGATGTGGACTATGATCCCAAGCGTACCGATATTAACACTATTCAAGCAAAAGTTAGGGATGCTGGTTTCCAAGCTACACCGATAACGGAAATTAATCTCGAATCCAGGCCAGAAAAAGAACTTCTCACCAAACTATCGATCGCTATTGTTATTAGTATTATACTTTTTATCGGTTCTTTACCGATGATGACGGGTTTATCTCTATCTTTTATTCCCCATTGGTTACACGATCCTTTACTACAATTAATTCTCGCTACTCCCGTCCAATTTTGGTGTGGTCAAAGTTTTTATAAAAATGCTTGGAAAGCTTTTAAAAATCGCACTGCCACCATGGACACTTTAGTAGTTTTGGGAACTGGTGCCGCCTATTTTTATTCCCTGTTTTCAACCTTTAAGAGCGATTTTATTGAAAAACAGGGGTTTAATTCCCATGTCTATTACGAAGCATCAGCTATCGTCATTACTCTGATTTTACTCGGTCGTTTCCTCGAAAAACGGGCCAGAAAAGAAACGGCTGCTGCGATTAAACAATTAATGGGATTACAGGCAAAAACTGCTAGGGTGATTAGGGAAGAACAGACGCTAGATATACCAATAGAAGAGGTGAAAGTAGGAGATATAATTTTAGTGCGTCCGGGGGAAAAAATTCCCGTCGATGGCATAATTATCCAAGGCAGTTCTAGCATTGATGAATCGATGGTGACGGGGGAAAGTTTACCCGTGCGAAAAACCGTCAATCAACAGGTAATCGGTGCGACAATTAATAAAACCGGTAGCCTACAAATGCAAGCGTTACGGGTGGGAAAAGATACGGTTTTAGCCCAGATTGTCCGATTAGTGCAAACCGCGCAAGCATCAAAAGCACCTATACAAAGATTAGTCGATCGAGTGACCGCTTATTTTGTGCCGGTGGTGATGATTATTGCGGTAATAACTTTCTTATTTTGGATTCTCCGCACGGGTAATCTCACCCTCGCTTTGATTACAATGGTGGAAGTCCTAATTATCGCTTGTCCCTGTGCGCTAGGATTAGCTACACCCACCTCGATTATGGTGGGAACAGGACAGGGAGCAAAACAGGGAATTTTAATTAAAAATGCCGAAAGTTTAGAATTAGCCTATGGTATTACTACTATTGTCCTCGATAAAACGGGAACTCTCACCCAGGGGAAACCAACGGTGACGGACTTCTTGACTCGCGAGGGGGTGAGGGATGGACGGGAATTATCGCTGCTGCAGTTAGTCGTATCGGTGGAGAATCAGTCTGAACACCCGTTAGGAGAAGCAATAGTTAAATATGGGCAGTTAAACCAGATTAAAACCCTAGAAGTAACTGAATTTGACTCAATAACCGGGTCAGGAGTGCAGGGAAAAGTCGGGTCGGCTCTAGTGCAAATCGGTACACAACAATGGTTAGAACGTCAAGGGATCGAAACAAAAGTTCTTAAAAAAGTCGCCCACGATTGGGAATGGCAGAAAAAAACCGTGGCTTGGATAGCGGTTAATGGGCGTTTAGAGGGGGTGATCGCCATTTCCGACGTTTTAAAACCTTTTTCTTACTCAGTGGTCGCCAAGCTCAAAAAAATGGGCTTAGAGGTGATGATGATGACAGGGGACAACCTCGAAACCGCAGAAGCGATCGCCAGTGAGTTGGGTATCCGGCGCTTTTTTGCCGCACTCCGTCCCCAACAAAAAGCCGAAAAAATCGAATATTTGCAGAAAAAAGGGAAAATTGTCGCCATGGTTGGCGATGGCATCAATGATGCGATCGCATTGGCACAAGCGGACTTAGGTATTGCTATTGGCACGGGGACTGATGTAGCGATCGCTGCTAGTGATATAACCTTAATTTCGGGAGATTTACAGGGAATTGTGACCGCTATTGAGTTAAGTCGCGCAACAATGGTAAATATCAAAGAAAATCTCTTTTTTGCTTTTATTTATAACCTGATTGCCATTCCCATCGCTGCCGGAGTCCTCTATCCTTTTCTGCTCAATCCGATTATTGCCGGTGCTGCCATGGCTTTAAGTTCCCTTTCCGTGGTGACAAATGCTTTACGATTGCGTCGAGTTCATCCCAGGGTGGGGGATAATTTTCGTTAACAATTCTTAAGGAAAAACCAGAAAAATTAGCTGTACGGGGGATGATACCGTAGAAAAGGCAATAGAATAATCACCGTGATATGACTGACTCCCCTGAAATACCTTATTTATTACGCGCTGCCAAAGGAGAAATCTTACCCCGTCCTCCCGTGTGGATGATGAGACAAGCAGGACGTTATATGCAGATTTATCGAGAATTGCGGGATAAATACCCCAGTTTTCGGGAAAGATCGGAAAATGCCGATTTAGCGATCAAAATCTCCCTGCAACCCTGGCGCGCTTTTCAACCGGATGGGGTGATCATGTTCTCCGATATCCTCACTCCCCTAGCGGGAATCGGTATTCCCTTTGATATTATCGAAAGTAAGGGGCCGATTATCGATTCTCCCATTCGTACTCAAGCGCAGGTGGACCAACTTAATCCCCTCGATCCCGATCAGTCTTTACCTTTTATCAAAACGATTTTAAAAACCCTACGTCAAGAGGTGGGAAATAAATCCACTGTCCTCGGTTTTGTCGGAGCGCCTTGGACTTTAGCAGCCTATGCAGTGGAAGGGAAAGGTTCTAAAAGTTATTCTGTGATTAAAGGGATGGCTTTTTCGGAACCCTCGGTACTGCACCAATTTTTAGATAAATTAGCGGATATGATTGCCACCTATGTCCGTTATCAAATTGATTGTGGGGCGCAAGTAGTACAAATGTTCGACTCGTGGGCGGGTCAATTAACTCCCCAAGATTACGATGTTTTTGCCTTACCCTATCAACAAAAAGTAGTTCGTTTGGTGAAAGAAACCCATCCCGATACACCGTTAATTCTCTACATTAGTGGCAGTGCCGGCGTTTTGGAAAGAATGGCTAAATCGGGGGTTGATATTATTAGCGTTGATTGGACTGTGGATCTGGCGGAAGCGAGACAGCGTTTAGGTAAATCAATGATGGTTCAAGGTAATATCGATCCGGGGGTTTTATTCGGTTCCCAGTCCTTTATTCGCGAGCGGATTATTGATACTATTCGTAAAGCGGGTAATCAAGGTCATATTCTCAATTTAGGTCATGGTGTTTTGGTGGGAACTCCTGAAGATAACGTGCGTTTCTTCTTTGAAACTGCTAAACAATTTAGTTATCAATAAAGTTACTCAGGGAACAGGGGATGGGGAAATGAGGTAATGGGGAAATGGGGAAATTCAACTAAAACCCCAACACCCTAAAACCCCAACACCCTAAAACCCTAAAACCCTAAAACCCCAACACCCTAAAACCCCAACACCCTAAAACCCCAACACCCTAAAACCCTAAAACCCTAAAACCCTAAAACCCCAACACCGGTTTTTACTTTTTACTTTTACTTTCACACTGTCCCCTAAATTCTGCTGGATCAATTAAAATAATGAAAAAGATATTTTTAACGGGTGTGAGTGGCTGTATTGGGCATTATATCGCTGAGATATTACTGGAAAATCCCGACTATGAATTATATTTTTTATTGCGTAATCCAGAGAAGTTAAAATTTACTTACCAAGGGCGATCGAATGTTCATATACTTTTAGGCGATATGGAAAATATCGAGGTATATGCCGAGCTTTTAAAAACAATGAATGTGGCGGTTTTAATCGCTACCAGTTGGGGAGGAGAGGAGGAAAGTTATCAAATTAATGTGGTAAAAACCCTAGAATTAATTAGTTATTTAGATGCTCAAATCTGCGAGAAAGTCCTCTACTTTTCCACTGCCAGTATTCTCAATCAAAATAATCAACCTTTACCAGAAGCTGGGGAGATAGGAACTAATTATATCCGCACTAAATATATTTGTTATAGTAAATTTACTGACCTAGAAATCGCCGATAAAATTATCACTTTATACCCCACTTTTGTCTTAGGTGGTGACGAAAATAAACCCTATTCTCATATCTATGGTGGTTTGCCAGATGTGTTGAAATATATCGGTTTAGTGCGTTGGTTTCAAGCTGATGGCAGTTTTCATTTTATCCATGCTAAAGATATAGCTCAAGTGGTGAATTATTTAATCGAAAATCCCGCACCAGAAAGCAAAATTGTTCTAGGCAATCAACGCACAACAGCTAACCAAGCAGTGGAGGAAATCTGCGCTTATTTAAACAAAAAAATCTATTTTCGGATTCCTTTATCTTTAACCATTGCTAACTTTTTGATCAAAGTTTTTAACTTGCAGATGGAAGCATGGGACCGTTTTGCCATGAATTATCGCCACTTCACCCACATTAAAACCTATACTCCTGCTGATTTTGGTTTAAAAAACTATTGTTCCACCCTCGATGATGTTTTAGCTTTGCGAGGAATTCCCCGAAAAAAACCCTAAGTAGAGGGAACGGAAAAATATCTATAATTAATTCTGTCTGGATACTTACAGCGTTTCCCTAAAGATGAAGTCTAACCTAATTCCGCGACTGATACTAAATCCAGTTATTAAAAACTGATTATTTATTCTCCGTCTTGCCTTTTGCATGAGTAGAAAACGGGTTTCTCCGAGAAACCCGTTTTCTGTGCGTTACTCAACGGATTTGGTATGACTCCCCAAAACGACAACTTCGTACCTCACCATTAAGATAACTGCTATATCGGTGATTCTTAAATTAGTACAAGTGTATGAACAAGCCCATGTAAGCATCCCACCGAAAAACTAATGCGCTCCGGGGTTTGGGGGAGGCGCCACGCCCCCGAAGGTAGGGTTGATTCATGAATCAACCCTACCTTGAATCAACCCTACCTTGAATCAACCCTACCTTGAATCAACCCTACCTTGAATCAATCCTACCTTGAATCAACCCTACCTTGAATCAACCCTACCTTGAATCAACCCTAGGGGTTTGGGGGGTTCTACCCCCCAAAAACTTGGCTTGAATGATAAAATCAGAAATAACGCCCAACTCTTAACGCCAAATAGACTAATCTTGAAATTGTCTAGCATGAAATTGAGCGTAACGACCATTAAGATTTAATAACTCCTCGTGATTACCCACTTCGATAATTTCACCCTTTTCTAAGACTAAAATACGGTTAGCTTTTCTGACAGTTGCTAATCGGTGAGCAATAACAAATACTGTGCGCTCCGTCATAATTCTTTCTAAAGCTTCCTGCACTAAAGCTTCCGATTCCGAATCGAGCGCTGAAGTTGCTTCATCTAAGATTAAAATCCTCGGATTAGATAAAACTGCTCGCGCAATGGCGATTCTTTGTCTTTGTCCACCCGATAAATTAACACCCCTTTCTCCCACATAGGTATAGTAACCCTGGGAAAGTTCACTGATAAATTGATGAGCGTTGGCAATTTTTGCCGCTTTTTCCACCTCTTGCAGATTAAAATCTCCCTGACCAAAAGCGATATTTTGGGCTATAGTGCCAGAAAAGAGAATATTTTCCTGCAAAACTACGCCAATTTGTCGCCGGAGACTTTTTAAAGTCACATCACGAATATCCACCCCATCGATTAAAATCTTGCCGGAAGTGGGGTCATAAAAACGCAATAAAAGATTAACTAAAGTGGTTTTTCCCGCTCCCGATGCTCCCACTAAAGCAATCATTTCCCCAGCGTGTGCAGTAAAATTAATATTTTTTAAAACCTGTCTGTCCTGGTTGTAATAAAAATTTACTTGACAATATTCAACTTCTTTGCTATGGGGTGGCAACTCGATCGCCTTCGGTTTTTCGGTAATTGTTGGCAGAATAGCTAACAATTCAAAAATCCGATCCATGGAGGCTTGACCCTGTTTAAATTGATTATAATTACTGGTAATATGGGCGATAGGATCGATTAACATGGCCACCGCCGCCACATAACTAACAAAGTCAACACCAGTTAAATTCTTTTGGGAAATTTGCCAACCCGCAAGGAAGAATAAAAAGATAACTCCCATCGCTTGCAAAAATCCCACCACGACGTATTGTAAAGCTTTGGTGGATTCCGATAGGTATTGGGCGCGGCGATTTTCCTCTGCTTCTTGGGCAAAAAGCTCGGTTTGATAATCTTCGGCTGCGAAAGCTTGCACCACGCGAATACCGCCAAAAACTTCGGTTAATAACGCAGAAAGATTAGATATTTTCGCTTGGGCGCGACGAGCATACTGTAATAATTTTTCACCAAAAAATCCCACCAAAACTCCTAACAAAGGAGCGATAATAATGACAGCGATCGTCAATTGCCAGTTAACAATAAACATATAGGCAAAGACGACAATTAACTGTAAGGCTGAGGGAATAAAATCATGGAAAAATTTGTTAATTACTTCCCCAATGCGATCAATATCTTCCGTTAAACGATAGGATAAATCACCAGTTTTTGCCGTTTCAAAGTAATTTAAGCCGAGGGTTTGCAGGTGTGCATAAACTTTTTTTCTTAATTCTAGGGCAATTTTTAAAGAAGCTTTTGCCATCAGGGAATCTTGCCCATACTGAGACATTCCCCGCAGTAAAAAAACCACTGCCCCCACCCCCGAAAGTGTCGCCAATGCTTGCACATTTCCCTCACCGATATATCTGGCCATTTGTCCAGCTAACCAAGCTAAAATCGGCCAAAATACCGTAAATCCGATCGTACAGATAAACGCCAAAATAATTGTTTGGGTTTGGGGACGAAGATAGGGAATGAGGTTCCAATAACTAGAGCGAGATTTCAAAATAATTTAGCGCCTTTAAATATTAAGTATTCCTGCAAAATTAATTTGCTAGTCGAGATAGGAGAAACGTAGGTTGGGTTGAAGCATGAAACCCAACACCCCCATGGATTACGCTACCGCTAACCCATCCTACAAATAATTGTGCCTCCCTACTTACTGTTTACTGTTTACTGATTACTGTTTAGGCACTCTTGCGCTTTGGCCAGAGGTTAACTGAGAGGTATAATTAACCTTGCTTAGGTACTGAAGAAAAGGAGATTAACTAACAAATTTGCCTAAGGGGTTAATCGGGGGGTAGAGACGTTTTTAGTCCACGTCCCTACGATATTTTCCAACAATACAAAGTTATTCTGGGATTAAACCGCCACAGCTTGATTAATGTAGCCTAATTCCGTCAATTTGTTCCAGACTTTGGCGACACTTTCCTCTAAAGTCTCTAAATCGGTGCGGCATTCCACTTCTGGGTTAAAAGGTGGTTCATAGGGATCATCAATTCCCGTAAAAGACTTGATTTCGCCAGCACGCGCTCTTTTATATAATCCTTTCACATCGCGCTCCTCACAGACGCTTAAGGGAGCATTCACGAAAACTTCGACAAAACTGCCAATTTTTCCCCGTACTTCCTCGCGAATCTCGCGATAGGGAGAAATAGCCGAAACTAGGACAATTACACCGTGACGGGTGAGCAAATTAGACACAAAACCAATGCGACGGATATTTTCATCGCGATCCTCTTTACTAAATCCTAAACCTTTGGTGAGATTCGTCCGCACTATATCGCCGTCGAGAACTTCAATAGAATAACCTTCAGCGATTAATTTTGCCTGTAATGCCTCGGTAATCGTGCTTTTCCCCGCACCACTCAATCCCGTTAACCAAACCGTCACGCCGCGCTGTTTCATAGCAATCATTAATAATACTTAAATCCTGTTTAGCCTACCATATCTCAGTGATCAGTGATCAGTTACCAGTGATCAGATGGGAGTTTTCAGTTCACTGATTACTGATAACTGCTTACTGATAACTGAACAACCCCCAACCTGATTGAAACAAACCACCTGTCACCACGATCATTGATAATGTATCTTGAGTTGCTCCCTTGAATAAGGTAATGTTTAAGAAATTCCCCCCTCACACCCCGCTCATTCTTGGACTAGGTTCTGGGGTTGCGCTTTTTACTCTCACCAGTCTCTTTCTCTTTCACCCGAAAATTCTCGCTTGGCTCGATCGCAATAGTGCTTCCCTTCCTAGTCAAGATACTAACCAACCCTCTGCCGTAGTTGATAGCGTTTCTCTACCACAAACCGAGCGAGATGTCAAGTTAAAAGATCTTGCTGATGCCGACGCGCCCTCTTTAGATCGTAGTCGCGCCCGCTATCTCTTGGCTATGGATTTATTGAGAAAATATGAAGGCGGTCCGGCTTTAAAACAATTAGAAGGCTTAGAAAAACAATATCCTGTCCTCGCTCCCCAGATTCTCCTCAAACAGGGACGCGCCCACGAATTAACCAACGATAGTGAAAAAGCGCAAGAAATTTGGCAAAAATTACTGGAAACCTATCCCCAATCGCCCGTAGTGGCGGAAGCTTACTACTCTTTGGGCAAATACGACCCCAGCTATTATGAGAAATTGCTCAAGGAATACCCCCGACACCCGCGTACTTTGGCTTTAATTCGCCAACGTCTTCAAGAAAATCCCGATCAATTTCCCTTATGGTTGCAGTTAGCCAAGGCTAATCCTTTGGATCCTACCCTCAATCAGGCCCGCGATCGTTTGGTGAAAGACTACGCCAATCAGTTAACTCCGGCGGATTGGGCAATGATTGGGGCGGGTTATTGGCAGTCGGGATTGTACGAAAAAGCCTATAAAGCCTACGCTAAAGCCACTCCTAGCCCCGAACAAGCCTATCGTTACGCTCGCGGGCTACAAATTGCCAAAAAACTGCCAGAAGCTCGCAGCGCTTACCAAAAATTAATTAAAATCTATCCCCAGGCCCCAGAAACCGGTTTAGGATTACTGCGACTCGCCCAAATTTCTTCTAACCGCGATGCCATAGCATATCTCGATCGCATTGTCAAGCAATTTCCCGATCGCGCTCCGGAAGCTTTGGAAGCGAAAGCCAAATTACTCGACTCAACTAATGCCCAGGCCGCTAGTCAAACATGGCAGACTCTGTTAAATAAATACCCAAAATCCGACGAAGCCGCCGATTATCGCTGGTTAATGGCCCAAAGAGCCGCTAAATCTGGTGATTACGCCAAGGCGTGGCAGTGGGCGCAGCCAATTGCGGTTAATAATCCCGATAGTCAAATTGCCCCGAAAGCGGCCTTTTGGGTGGGAAAATGGGCGCAAAAACTCGGCAAAAACCAAGAAGCAAAACAAGCTTTTACCTACACTATTTCTCGTCATCCCCATTCCTATTATGCTTGGCGCTCGGCGGTTTTATTAGGTTGGGACGTGGGGGATTTTACCACTGTCCGCTCCTATAATCCTACCACCGTCAAACCCGCCACCCGTAACGCTCCCCCCGCCGGTTCGGAAGCTTTCAAGGAATTATATCGAATTGGTGAAGATACGGACGCTTGGAATCTCTTCCAAGCAGAGATTGTCGATCCTTGGCATTTAACCGTTGACGAACAATTTAACCTCGGTTTATATAAACTCTCTCGCAATCAAAATTTAGAAGGAATTAACCTGATTTGGCGCTTGCGAGAAAGAGATACCCCGGAGGAAAGGGAAGCATGGAAAGTCCTGCGACAAAATGATAAATACTGGCACGCTTTATTCCCTTTCCCCTACTACGATAGCATCCTACAATGGTCTAAAGATAGACAATTAAATCCCCTGCTAGTGACAGCTTTAATCCGGCAAGAATCCCGCTTTGAAAAAGAAATTCGCTCTCCTGTGGGTGCGGTGGGATTAATGCAAATTATGCCCGATACGGGTAAATATATCGCGGGTAATACTGGCAATAAAAGTTATTCTTTAACTAATCCCGAAGATAACATTATGATGGGGACATGGTATCTCGATTATACCCACGGTAAATTCGCTGGAAATTCACTTTTTGCCGTGGCTAGTTATAACGCTGGACCTGGGGCAGTTTCCAAATGGAGACAGCGTTTCGATTTTAGCGATCACGATGAATTTGTTGAGAATATTCCCTTTAGAGAAACTAAGGGTTATATAGAATCGGTGTTTGGTAATTATTGGAATTATCTCCAGATTTATAACCCCGAAATTCAAGAGCAAATGAAGAGAGTTGCTAACCCTTCCTAGTTGATTAATGGGGATGGGTGATTAACTCATTCCCTTAAGTAAGTAGGGAGGCACAATTATTTGTAGGATGGGTTAGCGCACTTCGTAACCCATGCGGGCGTTGGGTTTCATGCTTCAACCCAACCTACGTTCATCTTATATTTAATTCCACCCACCCAGATTACCCCTTGATCCCCCCTTAATAAGGGGGCATCTGGCAGTTTTTAACACCTAGCTACTTACTAACTTTTTTCCTGATTATGCAATCATTTAACTGGCAAACCGTCGATCGAGATTCTCCTTTTACTCGCCTAGATTTTCGGACAAAATTAACCATGATGATCGTGGTTACTCTCATCGCTTTTACTTGGGAAAGTCCGATTACTGGCGGTTTACTAACTCTTATTGTTGCTTTAGCTTGTCTCTGGGCCGGGGTAAAATGGTCTTATCTCCTCACTATTTTAAAATTCATGGCTCCTTTTTATCTATTCTTATTAATTACCATGGGATTTTTTAATGTAGAACAGGTAAAAGCTTTAACGGGAAAAACTGAATTAACTCCCTTATTAACTATCGGTTCTGCTAAAATGACTGTGGAGGGAACCCTCTACGGTTTAAATGTGATCTTTAAAACTCTCACGATGGTTTTAATTATTCCCCTCGCTATTTTTACCACCGATATAAATCAGATGATGGTGAGTTTAACTAAAGCCAGAATTCCCTACAAAATAGTCTTTATTTTTTCCTCTACCCTGCGTTTATTTCCTCTCTTAGTAGAAGAATCTCGATCGATTATTTCTGCTCAAAGATTACGAGGATTAGCAATAGAAAAAATGGGTTGGCTGCAAAAAGGAAAAATTTATGCTTCCATCGCTGTACCTTTAATTTTAAATGCTATGGCTAAATCGCAAAAATTAGAAGTAGTTTTACAAGCTAAAGCTTTCTCTGGTGATCCTAATCGCACATTTTTACAGGAATCAATCTTAACCAATAAAGACTATTTATTAATTATCGGCTTTCTATTTTTATTGGTTTTGGCAATCATTCTCTATGTAAAATTCGGGGTGGGAAAATTTGCCTGGTTGTTTTAAGCTCAATCCCTATTGTATAGCTCGATCGATCTGGTTATATAAAGCTTCTAAATCCCCGGAATTGTCTAAAACAATATCAGCTAAGGCAATTTTTTCGGCTAAAGGCATTTGATTATTAATCCGAGCGATCGCTTGTTCTCTAGTTAAGTTATTTCTAGTCATTAAGCGTTGGATTTGTTGCTCAACACTGCAAGAAACTACCCAAATCTCTGAGACTAAATGGGTTAATTTTGCTTCCAATAATAAAGGAATAGAACAAACAACTATTGGTGCTTCTAACTGCTCTAAATGCCGCTTAAAACATTCTCTAACGTAGGGATGAATCTGACTTTCTAACCAGATTTTTTCCTCGGGATTATTAAAAATAATCTCTCCTAACTGTTGGCGATTAAGGGAATTATCCTCAGTTTTAACTTTTCTGCCATAACGCGCCAAAATTCTCTCTAAAATTGCCGAACCTTTTTCCACTGCTTCCCGGGCATAAATATCCGCATCAAGGACGGGAATTTTGTAGATATTTTCTAAATAATTAGAAACCGTGGATTTACCACAAGCTATTCCCCCTGTTAACCCGATAATTCTTCTCGACATAAATTATTAAATTGCTAATCTCAATTAAGGTGCGTTACGCTGCCCTAACACACCCTACGGTTATAAACTCTCAATTAAGGTGCGTTACGCTGCCCTAACACACCCTAGGGTTATAAACTCTCAATTAAGGTGCGTTACGCTGCCCTAACACACCCTAGGGTTATAAACTCTCAATTAAGGTGCGTTACGCTGCCCTAACACACCCTACGGTTATAAACTCTCTATCTGTTGTAAAACTCTTGCTTGTACTTGTTGATAGGCAGTTTCCACATCTCCTAAATCGCGACGAAAACGATCCTTATCGAGAATGCGCGCTTGGGTATCCTCTTGGGTTTTATCCCAGAGACGACAGGTATCGGGGCTAATTTCATCACCTAGATAAATTTTGCCGGTTTTATCAACTCCAAATTCTAACTTGAAATCGACGAGAATAATCTGGCACTTATCGAAAAATTCTTGCAGATATTGATTGATTCGCAGGGCTAAATCTCGTAACTGATTGACTTGCTCCTCGCTGGCAATATCAATTACTTTTATGCGATCGGGCGTTAACAAAGGATCGCCCAAAGCATCATCCTTGAGGTAAAATTCGACAAGAGGAAAAGGTAAAACTTTCCCCTCCTTTAATCCCGTTTGCTTGCACAAACTCCCGGCGGCGATATTTCTGACTACTACTTCCAAAGGAATGATTTTAATCGCCTTGACGCGCATTTCCCTAGAACTAGGGCGATCGATATAATGGGTAGGTATTCCTAGGGATTCTAACCATTGAAATAGGGCAGTGGAGACAGTGCAGTTAATTTCCCCTTTACCGACAATTTGCCCCCGTTTTTGGGCATTAAAAGCGGTGGCATCGTCTTTGTAATAAGTGAGGAGAATATCGGGATCATCAGTTTGATAGAGAATTTTGGCCTTACCTTCATAGAGTTTTTCCATAGTTATCATCCTTGGCAATTGATAGAAGAAAATCGATAGTTAATTAGATAGTGGTAGCAGTAAATTTTGGCGATCAACCTAGACAAAAAATTTATCTTATCAGGGGGATAATTGTTGAGAAAAATAATGTATAATTGCTGCTTAAAGATAAATGCCAACATTTGGCGATCGAACCTTAACCTATAACCAAAAACTGTCACGATACCAGGGGTCAACTTTTGGCGAATCAGCCAAGTTTTTACTTAAATCCTCAATCATAGCCAACAATTGATATTATCTCCCATTACCATTACCGAAAAATCTAAAGAAATTCCGCACAATTACCCGCCATCGCCCTATGAACCAGAATCCTCCTAACGATGATAACCCGAATCTCCCCGATCGCCGCAAGGAGGATTTTCTCTATCCTCGCGCCCCCTACTATGGAGAATTTAAGCCAGAAAACTTGCTATTTAACGCCAATTTACAGGAATTTGCCCAAAAAGTCAGTTTTATTTGTAATCTGGAAACGGGGGGCAAAATCAGTTCTCTAGAAGCCTACCAAAAAATTAAAGCCCTCTGGAAAGACTTAAAACAGAGCAAAAAAGGCCTGGGCATTGGGGAAAATCCCTTTCAAAAAGATGATGACACCTAAAGGAAAAAAATGCTGGGACAGAAATATTTTCTGCCCCATAGAATTAGATGAGCAAACGCTTAAAAATTACCGTGATTTTGGATGGCAGTTTCTAATTTTGCCACCACTTCCTCAACGCTAATTACTCCTAAATCGCCCGTGGCACGGGTGCGAATACTTAAACTATTACTTTCCATTTCTTTGGCCCCCACCACTGCCATCACGGGTATTTTTGCAGTTTCAGCATTGCGAATCATTTTACCCAAACGTTCGCCACTGGTATCGGTTTCGGCGCGAATTCCTAACAACTGCATTTTCGCTGTCACCTCTTTCGCGTAATCCAATTGACTATCACTAACCGGTAATAATCGTATCTGGACAGGGGCTAACCAAAGAGGAAAATCCCCCGCGTATTCTTCGATTAAAATACCGATTAAACGTTCCAAAGAACCAAAGGGTGCGCGATGAATCATCACCGGACGTTTACGATTACCATCTTCGGCAACGTATTCTAGTTCAAAACGTTCGGGTAAATTATAATCTACCTGTACCGTTCCTAACTGCCATTCTCTTTCGAGGGCATCTTGGAAAATAAAGTCTAATTTTGGACCATAAAAAGCCGCTTCTCCAGGAGCTTCAAAATAATCCATCCCCAAAGTTTGCACTGCTTTTCTAATCGCTGATTGTGCCTTTTCCCAAGCTTCATCGGAACCGATATACTTATCCGATTCGGGGTCACGAAAACTCAATCGCGCCTTAAAATTCTTTAATTGTAAACTCTTAAACACCGTCAAAATTAAATCAACAACGCTTAAAAATTCCTTGTCCAATTGTTCGGGAGTGACAAACAAATGGGAATCATCGACGGTAAAACCGCGAACTCTAGTTAATCCTCCCAATTCTCCCGATTGTTCGTAACGATAAACTGTCCCAAATTCTGCCAAACGCATCGGCAATTCCCGATAGGATCTCAAATCACTTTTATAGATTTGAATATGAAAAGGACAGTTCATCGGTTTGAGTACAAATCCTATTTCCTTACTAGCAGATTCCCCATCGTCTGCCATCATGGGAAACATATCTTCTTTGTACTTTTGCCAGTGACCGGAAATTTTAAACAAATCGACGCGAGCAATATGGGGAGTAACTACGGGTAAATAACCGCGTTTTAACTGTTCTTTTTTGAGAAAATCTTCTAACAAAGAACGAATTAAAGTTCCTTTCGGTGTCCATAAAGGCAACCCCGGCCCGACAGAATCAGAGAAAATAAATAAACCTAATTCTTTGCCTAATTTCCGATGGTCGCGTTTCAGTGCCTCTTCCTTACGGCGCTTGTATTCGGCTAATTGTTGGGGATTTTCCCAGGCTGTACCGTAAATGCGCTGTAATTGGGCTTTATTCTCATCCCCGCGCCAATAAGCACCCGCTACCGTCTCTAATTCGATCGCCTTAACGTCTAGTTCACTTGTATTATCTAG
Source organism: Microcystis novacekii Mn_MB_F_20050700_S1 (assembly GCA_007096045.1). GTDB lineage: Bacteria > Cyanobacteriota > Cyanobacteriia > Cyanobacteriales > Microcystaceae > Microcystis > Microcystis novacekii. The sequence goes on from SFAU01000006.1 coordinate 56,150, forward strand.
GTGCGGACCAGCGCACAAATCCCACCAAGCGTCCCCAAGATGATAGAGGGTGATGGGTTCTTGAATTCCCGCCAGAATTTCCAGCTTATAGGGTTCATTAATCGCTTTAATGCGCTTTTCCGCTTCTTCCCGAGAAACTTCCTCGCGCATCACCGGCAGTTTTTTATTGATAATTTTGACCATCTCTTTTTTGATGTCCTTGAGATCCTTATCGGTAAAAGGTTCCGGCACATCAAAATCGTAGTAAAATCCGGTTTCAGTCCAAGGCCCGATAGTAACTTGAGCTTTCGGGAATAATTTCTGCACCGCCATGGCCATAACATGGGAGGTGGTGTGACGAATGCGCTTGAGGTGGTCGGATTCGCTGGTTTTCGGTAGTTTAATCGGGGCTTGGTTATCCATATCTCTATACTATGCCGTCTCTATCTATCTTACTGTCCGGGTGCCTGGTCTGTCTCGAACAGACCAGGTAGTCACCCCAAGCGAGAGATAGCGATTAGCCCATCCCCTAGATTTTACAAGGCATTGGGAAACCTATAGCCGGTTCGAGCGATAAAGGACTCTAGATTGCGAAGGGCGAATAAATCCCCATTGTATTGGGATACTCGATCGATGTCTACAGAATACATGGTCTTATTGGCTCCTAATTTAAAAATTTGAAACCCTCGATCAAGCAGGAATTGAAAGTTTTCTCGAACACTATATTGATAATGCTCCGTATTGGCGGGAATCGATTCAAACATCACCACCTGACTATTTTGAATCGTTTTTTCCGCTCCTTGAAATACCCATTTTTCATATCCCTCTACATCGATCTTGAGAAGATTGATCGGTACATCGGGAATTACCCGATCCAAAGGCTGTTTTTCAACCGCGATCCCTTGATCCGATAGGTGAACCCGACTGCGATCATCCGATTTATTCAAGGCGAAATAAATCGTACCACTACTATCTGCCACGGCTAAATTATAAACTTTAATATTGGTGAACTGATTCAATGTCTGATTATCTTTAATAAATTCACACAGTGTTGGATTGGCCTCGAAAGAGAATACTTCTCCCTCCGCTCCCACTAATGTGGAAGCTCTTAGGGAGAGCGTACCGATATTCGCCCCTACATCTATCATCCGATCGCTCAGTTTTAAATAATCTTCCAAAAACCTCTCTTCCCATCGCATACGAGCGGGATCGACCCACAATTGAGCGCTGATACCCGAGGGATTAAATCGAATTTTATAGCCGTTTCTCTGGACGATAAATAACTTACATAAACCCGTTCTCATCAAAATTCTAGACAGCAAAAAACGAACGGGGTACTTTTGCTCGGATAAGGTTTTTATTAAAGACATGGCTTGAATAGTAGGTCTCCTAGCTTATAGATGAATTTGTGGTTCTTTGTTACCTAGTATGGTTTGATCGGGTGGCATAAATCGACTAAATCCTTATCTGGCAAGAGACTTAATCGATTAGTCCGTTCTAGATCGAAAACAATTGACAAAAATTGCCGAATGCCCTTCTCTATCTTAAAAGTACCATACCACTTACTCGATGTCAAAATATCTGAACTTTTTTTCATACATTTGTGTTTTAAATACTAAAAGCTTTGCTTTGCAAAGCTTTTAGGTATCAGTTGATTTGTTCTGTGTCCATGGAAGGGCTTGACTATAGCCAGCGATCGCTTGATAATAAAAGCATACTTGAGGTGGTCGGATTCGCTGGTTTTCGGTAGTTTAATCGGGGCTTGGTTATCCATATCTCTTCAATTTACACCTTCTCTATTCTCTATTTTAATAGTAAAAGGAGTCTTTAGTCAGGAAAAAAAGCAAGATAGATATCAATGCCATTTCCCCTCATCTCTAACCTCTAAACCCTCATCTCTATTTCTCGATGAAAAAACTAATTTTATCCTGTTTATTTTTGGGATTGGTTGCTTGTAATCCCTCGGTTAACACCACCGATAACCAAAAACCCAAGGTAATCTCCACCAGCACAATTATCGCCGATTTAACCGCACGAGTGGGCGGTGAAGAAATTGACCATCAAGACATTTTAAAACCGGGGGATGATCCCCACGTTTATGAACCAGTTCCCGCCGATAGTGTGGCTTTAGAAAAAGCCGATTTAATTCTCTATAACGGTTATAATCTCGAACCGGGTTTAATTAAAATGATCAATTCTACGGGAATTAAAGCTAAAAAAGTGGCTGTGGGAGAAGCAATCAAGCCTTTACAACTGGAAAAAGAGGGGCAGAAAGTCCCCGATCCCCACGTTTGGGGTTCGGCTAAAAATGGTATAATTATGGTGGAAAAAATCCGAGATCAATTGATTGAATTAAGTCCCGAAGATAAAGAAATTTTTACTGAAAATGCCGCCCAATTAATCAGGGAATTAGAAAATCTTGATCGCTGGATTACTGCGGCTATTGAAACTATCCCCCCTTCCCAAAGACAATTAGTCACCACTCATGACGCTTTTCAGTATTATGCTCATGCCTACGGTTTAAAAGTAGCGGGAACTTTAATTGGCATTAGTACCGAAGAACAACCAAGCGCCCAAACAGTGAAAAATTTAGCCGATGCTATTAGAAATCTCCAGGTTCCTGCTATCTTTGCCGAGACGACTATTAATCCCACTTTAATTACCACTGTAGCCGAAGAAGCGGGAGTAAAATTAGCACCACAACAATTATATTCTGATTCGATCGGCGCAGTGGGTACTGGAGGGGATAGTTATGTAAAAATGCTGAAAGAAAATACTCGATCGATCGTGGAATCTTTAGGAGGAAAAGTCCCCCAAGAAGGTCAATAGACCTCTGGTAAAAATCAAAAAATTGTCGTTAGAGTCAGGAGTTAGGAAAGCAGAAATACCGACAATCAGCAATTATCAGTGACTTTTAGATGATGACAAATGGATCAGCAGCTGCCTGTAAGCATCCCACCGAAAAGCTAATGCGCGGGGGGTTTGGGGGCGGCGCCACGCCCCCAACGGGGGGTTTGGGGGGTAGAACCCCCCAAAAGCTTGGATTGAGGGAAAAAATCGAAAGTAACGACCGACTTTAGCAGAGAGTTTCCCCTTACAAATCCCAACTTAGTAGATTTACAAAGCGGGGTTTATTTCCCAAATCCTTTACCGCGATTGACAGCAGGTAAAATGAGACAATTGTTAATCTGTTCTTTTAGGGTTTCATGATCGAGATTTTGACCGATAAGAACTAGCTGATTTTTGGGACTACCTTTCCAGTCATCATCTTCGAGAGTAAAACGTTTACCACTGAGGTGGAAAATATGACGTTTAGGACTCTCATCAAACCAGAGAATACCCTTAGCGCGGAAAACGCTTTCTGGTAACTGATTATCGAGGAAATATTGGAACTTCCGAATCGAAAAAGGTTGGTCACTAGCAAAGGAAATAGAAGTAAATCCATCCACCTCTAAATGATTGGAATGGTCGTGATGATCATGATCATGATCGTGATCGCAATGGTCGTGATCGTGGTCGTGGTGATGATGGTCGTGGTGTTCTTCTTCTGTGTCGAAATATTTATCCGATTCAAATAGTCCGACGCTGAGAATTAAGGGTAAAGGAACCTGACTTTTGCTAGTACGAAGAATTCTCGCTCCTTGCTTCATGTCCCGGATTCTTATTTCTAAAGAATCCACATCCCCTTCATCCACTAGATCGGTTTTATTGAGAACAATAATATCACCGTAGGTGATTTGACTTAAGGCCGCTTGCGAGTTGAATAAATCGAGACTAAAATTGGCACAATCTACCATAGTGACAATGGAATCTAAACGGGTCATTTCCCGTAATTCCGTCCCTAAAAAGGTTAAAGCTACCGGTAAAGGATCGGCTAATCCCGTGGTTTCTACGACTAAATAATCGATTTTTTCGGGACGTTCGAGAACTTTATAAACTGCTTGAATCAAATCCTCGTTAATCGTGCAGCAAATACAGCCATTATTTAATTCTACCATGCTGTCATCACTGCTGATAATCAGTTCGTTATCGATACCGATTTCACCAAATTCATTGACAAGAACAGCAGTTTTTAATCCCTGTTGATTGCTGAGAATATGATTGAGGAGAGTAGTCTTACCACTACCAAGAAAACCAGTAATAATTGTTACCGGTAGCCCTTTTTTTGGCACTGACATCGTGTTAATAGCTTGTGATTCGACGGTTTGCATAATGATTTGGGGGTAAGTATTCTGTCACTAAAAAGCGATTTTTCGGGATGAGATGGCTAGTTTTTCTCGATCGAACAGTCTCCACTCGATCGCCGACTATTTTTATTGTAGATATTTTTGCACCACATCCCATCCTGTTAGGCTAACAAAAAGAAAACCAAGAAACAATAAAAGATTAGTGCCGATGTGGAGAGACCGCGCTAGGGGTGGACGGGTTGTAATGTTCAGGCCGCTAATTGCCGAAACAAAAACCAGAAAAACCACCGATAAACCCGCTATCAGGTGGGAAGAGTGACCTAAACTGCCATAATGACCGATTGTTCCCACTAATCCGATGACCAGCAGAATTAAGACCAAAGCAACCATGATCAGGCCGCTGACCAGATGAAAGGATCTTAACCATTTTGGTCGAGATTGGCCCGCAAGTCGTCGATAACCCATGTTTACCCCCGAAACCGCTAGTAAAAAATAGGCAAAGAGGGAAAATCCCATCGACCAAGCGGCAATTTTCCATAACCAGAGAAAGGAGGGGAGATTCATAGGGGTGGGATTATTGTTAGCAAGGAAAGGGACGACCGATCGTGTTAATTTAAGTTTACTGGACAAAAATCAGCAAGTTAGGGCTAATATGTCTCATCTCACCATCGACACAGAAAATAATCAGCGTCAACCCTTTGAGTTACCCGGGGCTAAACCCCATTATAACCCCGATCGACCCGGACAAGTTAATCATATTTTTCTCGATTTAATTATTGATATTCCTCAGCAAAGTTTTCAGGGCAGCTGTCAGATTACCCTCACTCCCATTCGTCAGGGAATTAGCAGTTTAACCCTGGATGCGGTGAATTTAAATATTAATTCTGTGTTCATTGAAGGTATCAGTCAACCCTTTGACTATGATCGTTCTCTCCTGACCATTCATCTGCTGCAACCCACTACTGATAAACCGATTATTCTCACGATTAATTATCAGGTTAACCAACCGCAACGGGGATTATATTTTATTGCCCCCGACGAATACTATCCCGACAAACCGATGCAAGTTTGGACCCAGGGAGAAGATGAAGATTCTCGCTTTTGGTTTCCCTGTTTTGATTACCCCGGCCAATTGGCCACTTCCGAAATTCGGGTTAAAATTCCCCAACCCTATATGGCTATTTCTAACGGGGAATTAATCTCGGTGGAACCCGTTGGTGAAGACAGAATTTATCACTGGTCACAAAAGCAAATTCATCCCACCTATTTAATGACTCTTGCGGTGGGAGATTTTGCCGAATTATGCGACTCATGGAATGGTGTTCCTGTTACTTATTATGTGGAAAAAGGACGGGAAGAAGAGGGACAAAGAAGTATGGGTAAAACTCCCCGCATGATCGAGTTTTTTAGTCAAAAGTTTGGTTATCCCTATCCCTATCCCAAATACGCGCAAGTTTGTGTAGATGATTTTATTTTTGGTGGGATGGAAAATACTTCCACCACAATTTTAACCGATCGCTGTTTAATTGATCAAAGAGCAAGTATTGATCATACTTGGACAGAAAGCTTAGTTGCCCATGAATTAGCTCATCAATGGTTCGGTGATTTACTGGTAATTAAACACTGGTCTCACGCTTGGATTAAAGAGGGAATGGCTTCCTATTCTGAGGTTTTATGGACAGAATCGGAATACGGAAAAGAGGCAGCTAGTTATTATTTATTAGGGGAAGCAAGAAGTTATTTAGAAGAAGATACTTCCCGCTATCGTCGTCCGATTGTTACTCATGTTTATCGAGAAGCGATCGAACTTTATGATCGTCATCTCTACGAAAAAGGTGCTTGTGTTTATCACATGATCCGCTCTATTTTAGGGGAAGATTTATTCGGAAAAGCGATTCAGACTTTTGTGCGGGATAATGCCCATAAAACCGTAGAAACTGTGGACTTATTGCGAGCGATCGAAAAAGCGACCGGTTACAATTTATTATTTCTCTTCGATCAGTACGTTTATCGCGGTGGTCATCCCGATTATCAGGTGGCCTACAGTTGGGATAATCAGAATAATTTAGCCCAATTAACTGTCACCCAAACCCAAGACGAAAAAGAACTATTCGACTTGAAAATTCCCGTCGCTTTTGCCTATCTCAACTCTGATGATCTTACCTACAATCTGCGGATTCACCAAAAAGAACAAAGTTTCTATTTTCCCCTAGCACAAAAACCAGATTTTGTCAAGTTTGATCGGGGTAATAATTTCCTTAAAACCGTCACTCTTGAGTATCCCATAGCCGAATTAAAAGCGCAATTACAACAAGATCCCGATCCGATTTCCCGTATCTATGCAGCGACGGCCATTGCTAAAAAAGGCGGTTTAGAAGCGATCAAAGCTTTAGGGACATCCCTAGAAAATGATCCTTTTTGGGGGGTGCGTGTGGAGGTAGCTAAACAGTTAGCAACTCTTGGTTTAGATCAGGCAGTTACTGCTTTAATTAAAGGTTTAAACGACGAAAAAGCACAAGTACGTCGGGCAATTGTCGAGGGATTAAGTGAAATTAAAACCTTAGATAGTTATAACGCGCTTAAATCCCGATTAGAAACTGGAGATGCTAGTTATTATGTGGAAGCGGCCACAGCGCGAGGATTAGGAAGCATGGCCGTGGGACAATTGCAAAATCAAGAAGGGGAAATTATTGAGCTGCTCAATCACATTTTACAGTCAAGAAAGGGGTGGAATGAGGTGGTAAGAGCGGGCGCAATTGGGGGTTTAAGCCAGTTAAAAACCTCGCCGGCGGCTTTAGAGTCAATTTTGACCTACACGGCTTTAGGCACGCCTCAACCCCTAAGATTAGCCGCTATCCGCGCCCTAGGAGCGATTTCTTCGGGACAAACAACGGATAAATTAACCGTAATTTTGGAACGTTTAGAAACTATTGCCAAGGAAACTTTTTTCTTGACGCAGGTGGCAGTGTGTAACGCTTTAGGACAGATAGAAAATGCCAAAGCTATCGCTATTTTACAAGCTTTGAGCGATCGAACTCCCGATGGTCGTGTGCGTCGTGTAGCGGAGGAAGCAGTACAAAAAGTACAGAAAAAATTAGGTTCCGAGAAAGCAATTCAGGAAATTCGCGAGGAATTAGAAAAAATGAAACAGGAAAATCAGGAACTTAAAAGTCGTTTAACCAAATTAGAGGCAAAAAATAGTTAATTAACCTGAGTTATCAGTTAAGCTGCCCGCGCCTTTAAATGTGCGGGCAGCTTATCATTAACTCCCAATCCAACTTTAAAAACCCGCTCCCTGATCTCTAGGTTATAGTATTTATTGACTTTCAACTGATTAAGAACCTTGCCCACTCTCAAAGCTATCTTATCTTGACCCTTTCAAGCTCTTTTCTCCCTTTGAGTCGCCTGAACAATCAAATCTAGTTCCTTCTCTACCGCTTCTAATAA
>SFAU01000060.1 GCA_007096045.1 Microcystis novacekii Mn_MB_F_20050700_S1
AATCCATAAATAGAGTATTTAATTGATTAATGCTCATTCTTAATTCTCCTGACTACTGGCTCCTGACTCGGAGACTCCTCACCTAACGGAAGATTTTTGATTTTTGCAAGAGGTCTAATATCTTTAGGCTTTTTTGACATCAAAAAGTGCCGACTCTTAGAGTAATCGCAGGGAAATTTTCGGCACTTTTTCCCTGAAAATTAGGTAATTCACCTCCTCAAAATCAGTAAAACCCCACACCCTACACCCCACACCCTACACCCCACCTAAAGACTTTGTGCGATTCTAAAACCAGCGTGTTGATAAAAATTCCGGCGAAACCAATTGCGATAGTAGGGTAAGATTTCTGTACCGTTAGTCACCCAAGCTCCTCCTAACATCATTTTATGTTGACTGTTAAAGAAAGGAGTGGAATTGTCAGCATAGAGGTAGTGGGGTTGAAAGTCAGTTAAGGGATTAAAATCATCTTCTAGCCATTCCCAGACGTTACCGCGTAAATCATAAATTTCTGCGTTATTGCTGGCATTTTTTAACATTCCCACGGGAGTGGGAGAACAGAATTTTAAATTGAGGTTATAGTCATCAAAGTTATCGTTTTCTAGGGTATAACATCGATTTTTTTGACTGCCATAGGTGACTAAATTCCACTCAGCTTCCGTCATTAAACGTATTCCTTGACCTTGAAAACGACAGTAGGCGATCGCTTCATAATAGTTCACTTCTACGGGCCAATCCAGAGGTAAATCGAAAACATCAAACATGGCTCGATATTGATAATTTCCTCCCTCATCTACCAGCCAAAATTTAGGATATTTGACTCGATAATGATTTTTCCATTGCCAAGATTCTTCATCCCAATAGCTGGGATTTTCGTAGCCACCATTATGGACAAATTCTTTAAATTCTCCGTTGGTAATCATATATTTACTCACCAGAAAATTGTTAACTTGAATTTGACGATAACCATACTCGTTGTCCCAACCATAAACAGGAGAATCTTGGGGTTTACCAATTTCCACTATTCCCCCAGAAACCTCCACCATTTGATTAGGACTAGCTTGACCAAAAGCAGGGGCATAATACCACCCTTGAGGACGTTGCAGACAATCTAAGGGCAGTTGTCTGAGTAACATTGAAGATGTTTCAAAGTGAATACGTTGATGCTCAATTCCCATCATTAATGACCAGAGAGAATGCTGCGGATGAATAGGAAGATTAAGGGGTACATTTTTAATTATTTCGACCACAATTTCATAGACTTGTTGTCGATATTCCCAAACTTTAGCCACCCCGGGCCACTGAATATGAGCGATAGCAGAGTTTAATTCTGCGGGAGTTGCTGGATCTACTCCCACTCCAAACAATAATTCGTAGTCAGGATTAGGGCTTTTTTTTAAGAGGTTAACCATCTGCAATTTATTCAGATAAAAAGCGGCAGCATGACCTAAATAAAAAATGAGGGGATTTCTTAAATCATCGGGATTACAATAAAAAGCTTCCTCTTTGATGATGCTTTTTAACAGAATATCTTCTAATTGCCAAGCATTTTCAAAATAGTCCAGTATATTTTCTCGACTACAGTTTTTTAGAGAGATAGGAGCCTGTGATTGAATCTTGTCCATGTTTTTATGCCTCTATTACTGATGATAATTTTCTCATTATTTACAGAGATAATTGACAGAGAATTAAACCGAATAAATTTTCAGAATCGCTGAAAACTTTAAGAGGTTTTAATCCCTTTGATTCTAGGTCTTTTTGCATAGTTTCTAGGTTGAATTTACGGGAAATTTCTGTTAAAATACTCTCCGATGCTTGAAAATTAACTGTCAGATCGAGTTTTTTAAGATGAACAGGGTGAGTTTTTTGACAAATTAAATACATTTCAATTTGGGATTTATCTTGATTATAGATAGCTTTATGACTAAATAAATCTAGGTTAAAATCAGCTTGAAAACGCCAATTTAAATGAGAAAGTATATTTAAATTAAAAGCGGCTGTCACCCCTTGAGCATCATTATAAGCTGCTTCTAAAATTGCTGATGGTTTTTGGAGATCAATCCCTAATAAAAAATAATCTCCAGCTTTGAGGAAAGTGGCAATTTTTGCTAAGAATTTATCACATTCATCGTCGGAAAAATTACCGATCGAACTTCCCAAGAAAAAAATCATTTTGGTATTATCGCCAGCATTTTGATAATAGGCTAAGGCCTGTTCATAGGTTCCAATTAACCCCTGAATAAGTAAATTAGGATATTCTTTTTGTAATTCTATGGCACTAGCTTGGAGAATAGTTTCACTAACATCAATAGGTACATATTTAGAGGATTTTTGCTGCTGATAATAAGCGTCCAATAACAGACGAGTTTTAGTGGAACTACCACTGCCTAATTCGATCAATTCGCAGGCTCCTGTATAGGCGACAATTTCCTGGGCATATTCTTGGAGAATAGCCGCTTCTGTCCTAGTGGGATAGTATTCTGGCAATTGACAGATTGCTTCAAAAAGTTGGGAACCTTGCCGATCATAAAAATATTTAGCGGGTAAACTTTTGGGGGTTTTAGTTAATCCTTCAATCACATCTTTCCCCTCATCTTTAACCAGGTTTTGTCCCGTAGCAACGGTGGCTAAATACTCAATTTGTAACAGTTCTTGGTTAGATTGTTTAAGTTGCATAGATTCTCCAGATTATTCTCCAGTTTTTTGATTGTTCTCGATCGATACCGAGGATGAAATCCACTTTGACAGCTTGAATACTGGCAGAGATTATCATTCCCCGGTAATCTTACCACTAAAACGCCGCAAAATTCACCTCTTGTCTAGATAGACAAAGTTTATGGATACTCAATAAAAGCTGTTAAATTGATCGCCAGTAAGCTGATGTTATTCAAGTAAAATTACTGGTTTAATTAATCAGTAAAGACTGCATTTCCTCTAAGGTAAGATTTTCTTGAATATAGCGAGGATTAAGGGGATGATAGGGACTAGCAAGACGATCTATCCTAATAATTGTCGCCGTTTCAGGAATGAGCGGAATATCGGGATCGTAGGGGGTGCTGCGGGTAAGGAAACTAGAAAAACCTTTAAAAATAGAGATTTCTTCCTCCTCCCCATCCACAGCAATAGTCACCAACAAAACCTCTTGGGGATTTTTGAGGGTGTATTGTTCGAGTTGTTGACCAATATTCATAGAAAAATGGCTAATTATCGATAGCTAAAAACTTACTGTTGTAAAGCTGAACGTCCCTGTTTGCCAAGGCGAATAAGAAGAAAATGGGCAAAATAGAGAGTATAAAAAGAGAGGCCAACTAAACCAAAAAAGCCCAAAACATTAGCGGTAGCTTCTGAATGAAAAATCTCGCGAAACTGCCAGGGTGCTTCCTGCCAAACCTGACAATAGGGAGAATTTAGCAATTCCCCTGACATAGCACAGGAGAGAAAAGGTAAGGTAGAAATCGCGCCCAGAGGACAATAAATCGTTACAGCCCAACGCCAAGCAGTGGTGACAAATTTAATCGGACTGGCGGGTAAATCTTTAATTTCATCGTTAATATCCACCCAAAACCAGAGGGAAATCGGGATTAATATCTTAGCTAAAAAACTGGTAACAAAACCAATCGGCCAGGAAGCAATCATTAAATATACGGTAATTAACAAAAGACTAGCCACTCGCCAATAGATAATCAACAATTTTTGTAATGATTCGATTTTTGCAAATAAAGACCAAATCAACAAAATTGCCGGAATAATCACCGTAAATAGGACGGCTAAACGATAATCTATCCAAACGAGAGGACGAAACCAAAGTTGATTCATAAATTATTTAGACAATTACACTGTCAACATTTTACTGTCTTCCGACGCGGGAGCCAAAATCGGTCACAGCTTGACCAACAAACAAAAAAAACGAGAGGCGATCTCTTTATAGTTGAGATCGCCCTAAAGCTAGGATTCTACTGTGAGGAGAGAAAAAACTGCTGCCTGACTGGATTAATCTTCATAAAGGCGACACTCGGCGGCATCGGGATTATCAGCACAATACTTTTCAAAGTAGGTTTTTTGGGGATGGTCTTGACGTTGGTGAGCAGCTTCTGCTTGTAATTCTTCCACCGCATCCCAAGCGGCGGCACATTCACCAGAGGTAGCACCTTCCGTACTACAGACGGCTCTGGCATTTTCTAGCTCTTCTTGAATTTTATCTTGGATATTGCTCATGATTCCTCTGGAATTGATCTATTGATACTCTAACAATTATACAGTCACCTTCTCAAACCGCAGGATCGGTTATCCCACTTGATCGCCTTTCCTGTGCTATTAAGCCGATCCTAGCGCAATTTTTGGGGAATTTAACATCAAGATTTCCTGACCAGGCCAATTTTTAGCCCAGATTTCGCACTGGAGAAATGCCAGAGGGATTTCTCCCCAGGATAGACAGCGAGCAGAAGCATATATCGACTTATTTAGGCCGTCTTACCAGTCTCGATGCTTCCTTAGACGCGGTGGCGCAGATCGAATAAGTTATTCTAGGGGAAAAAGACTGTTTTGCTGGCAATAGTCAGCATTCCTGTCACCAAAATGCCGACAATGCTAAGGAATCCAATGGTGGTAATGTTGACTCGTGCGTTGAGATCGTCAACCCGCTTTTCTAGTCCCGTAACTTTGGCATCTAAGGCCTTAATATCCCCTTTAATTTCTCCTAAACTGTTCTCGATCGCCTTCTGTCCATTTTCTAGATTTGTCAGTCGGGACTCGATCGCTGTCAGTCGGGATTCGATCGCTTTCTGTCCGCTAACGATTAAATCTTCTAACCTTTTCAGATCATTCTCGGTAACTGCTGTCATCAGTGACAATCCTCTTAAAGTTGAATTTTTCCCAGTCTCCTGTGAATACTCTATCAATATTTTCTCGGTCGAGCATTTCTACTCTAGAATAAAATATATTGCAATCCCTTTTAGGGAATTTCTTAGAAACTTGAGGTATATTAAGTGTGACATAATCACAGTTTCGCATTTAACCTTCATAAGATGGAATATGAATATCATTGACGCTTTAAATCTCAAAAACCCCCAAGATTACCCCTCTAGAGAAGCTTATCAGCAAGACGTTGTCAAAGCGGTACAGGTCTTAATGCGTTTAGGTATTATGGACAATCCCTCGGCCGATTTAACCGCTTCCCTAGACTCTATCCTTGAGAAATTACAAGAGGATGAACTGGCTATCTACGGTAGAAAACGCAGTAAACAAGAAATTATCGCCGATTTAAAGCAAGTTAATAGTGAAATTGTTGAACTCGATCGAGAAATAGCCGACTTAGAATGGCAAATTGCCCTCAAAAAAGCTGAAATATCTGTTAATGAAACATCTTAGGGGTTTTTATCTTGATTCTGTTTCGGTTTCTCCAAACTGAGCGCAATAATCATCAAGACGGTTTTCCAGAAGCATCCTTAAGAGTTTAATAATAATTAGGGCTACGATCGCTAAGGGGATATTACTGCCAAAGGTAATTCCGATCACCCCTTCCACTATATCTGCTGTCGTTCTCGTCGCTCTTCGATGATAAAAATGACAAAATTTTGGCTTAAAAGTCGGTGATTCAGTAGCTGTCTCGGCAATTTCTGCCAGTCCTTTCAGTTTTTCTGGTGTATCGTAGGAAGTATATTCATTCTCCAGTTGTCTGCGCTGCTCTTCCAACTGACGACGACGCAGACGAGCAGACTCTAAACGGTGCTGAAAAGCTTCCAGTTCTTCTAATTCATTAAAAGTGTTCATAGGCGATAACATTTTTGGGTAAGAGCAGGGCTTTCGTTGTGTAGCAATTCATTCTTCATATTCTGATTTGACAACACCAGTTTCTAACATACCAAAGCATGGAGGGGAATATCGGGCCGGTTAGCAAGTTTCGGTTTAGCGATAAACCAAGCGCCATTAGACCTCGACTTAATATAATCTCAAGACTAAAAGTCTTTCTAGTTAAGGAATCTACCCGAATAAAAATTATTTTAATTGCCTCATATTTTTTCAGTAAAATTGAATTAGCAACGATAGATATACATTACAGCCATTGAACTGTTTAGTTAGTACATAAACCGAAAGCAAGCTGTGACTGGGTTATAATTTTTGGAGATGTCTATTAGCCCAAGCATCGATAGTGAGGATAGTCCCAAACCGAATGAGTACAAAATAGCCAAACAATGGGGACAAAAACCTGTTTAGCATAGGGATTGGTGTCGGATAATTCCAAAACCTCGTTAAGGGTCAGCATTTCTCCCTTGAGTTCTTCGGGCGGATTTTTGAGTATTTCGCATAATTCCGCCGTTTGTTGAGCATTGAGGGGAAGGGGAGCGATACCTAATTTCGCTCGCTCGGCAACGTGTCGGTGATAGGCTTCTAACATAGGTCTATTGTCTCCTAGTCTTCACTTGTGACGGTTTCTTCCTAGGTTACTGGATTTTTGCTAGTCTCGGAATTTCTAGGTTAGTGAGACATGACTGTGCTGTGCGATTTCCATAAAATGAGAAAATAGCGATCGATTGACTATATTAAGGCGTAGATAATGGCTATCACCGATTCTGATCTAGATTTAGCACAATATATCGACCATGGTTCCCAATAAGCTAACCGCACCCTGGGGGGAGATAACGATCGAACCTATAATGGAGGGTTCTTCGTTACTTGGTATGGTTCGATAGGGTGGCATAAATCGACTAAATCCTTATCTGGCAAGAGATTTAATTGATTAGTTCGCTCTAGATCAAAAACAATTGACAAAAATCGCTAAATGCCTTTCTCTATAAGGGTTCCATCCCTTATAACCCTCGTCCATTGCATAACACAAACCGAAGAGCCTAATAAACTTCATCGTGAGTCCCAATTGACTCCAAAAGAATTGCCTGTTTCTGCTCATATTCAACGAATTTAAAGACAATTCTTAAATCATAGCCCACACTACAAGCATAAGAGTCTTTAAGCTCCCCTTTTAATTTGTGTGTTCTTAATCGAGGTTGAAATGGATCTACGGATAATAAAGCTAAAGTTTCTTGGATATTTTGAACTAAAAAAGCCTGTTTTTTCACAACTTTTCGAGCATTTCTAATAAATATATTCGAGCGTAATAAAACAAAATTCACGAAAGGATTTCCTCCATGATTTGTTCAGGTGTCAGGGGTTGACATTGACCTTGTGCAAATTCTTGTTGAGCTTCTTGAACATCTCTAAACAACTCTGTTCTTTTTTGATCTCGAAGACGATTCTGTAAGATATGAATGAGATTTTCTTGATCTTCAAGGGGAAGTTGCTCGGCTGCTTCTAAAATCTCTGCAAAGGTTGTTTGTATTGCCATTTTCCTAAGGGGCGATCGCTTAAACTATCTAGAATTTACAATCAAGGCTAAAAATGATGTTGGGTTTCGTTCCGAGTACCCCACCTAAGAGATTGGTGATCGCACTAAGTTAAATTAGGTCGAGGTCTATTGGATTGATTGCTCAACTTCAACAATATCAAAATCTGGAGCCACATAATAATTTATGTATCCAGGCTTAACATCAAACCAAACAGATAAAGTTAAAATTTGTTTCCCATTGGGAGAAATAAAGGTAGCACTACATAATCTGTTTCCACAAATAATTTCTGGCCAACCTGGTACATAATCTGGAACAACACTTGGTTTTGGCTTCCAACCTAAATTGAGGATTTCTTGACGATATTCACCATAGGGAGATAAACCCTTAGTGGGAACTAGCTGTGCCTTAACCGCCTCTCCCCACAAGAAAACCCCAAAAAATAATATCCCGATATTTAACTTGATACTCATTATCCTTATTCAGCGAGAGTTACCGCATAACCATTTATTATATCGACATTTTTTGTCTAGTCAACCCAGAGGACAAAAAAACAGAAACTTGACCTGTATTCACCAGGTAGAGAATGTTATCTAGAAACATTCCCGACATTTCCGAGAATGGCCAAGGGTTGCTGATTTTTTTCTTAACCACAAAGACACAAAGGACACAAAGAGAGAGAGTAAGATATTTTCACTACTCTAAGAGCACCAAGAGAGCCGCATCATCTAAGGACTAAGATGAATTTGACTAAGAATATAACGCAAGCGATCATAATCATCTTTAAGTAAAACACTTAACTGTCTGCCCACATTCACTAACCATTGTCGATCGGCTTGACGCAATTGGTACATCTGACGGATAGAAGCAGCTGCCAAAGCTTCCACGGGAGTATTCTTGACCTGTAATAAAATTCGTAAAAAGTCTAATTGTTCACTAAAATAAACCACTTCTAACGACTCACATTGATAAACCGCCTGATGAATTTGTGGGGGACGGGGAGGAATATATTGATAGATATAACCTCGCCCGGCACCATTGCCATTAAATTGTCCAGGCAGGGTTTCAAAACCGACAATAGTTGCCCGAAATTCCGTTTTTAACATAGCGAAAATCTGCGGCTGTTGTTCCCGCAATTCAGCCAAAGATAACCCCAAAGCTCTAGCGCGATGTACCGAATCGATGGGTGCAGTGGTGGCAAAGGTGACAATCCCAAAAATTTTATTACCCGTTTCTTCATCGTAGGCTTTTACCCAACTACCAAAAGCGGGCATAAAAGGAAAGTTTAACTCCTCTGGTTCCAAACATTGCGCTAAAAACTCGGTCGTCGTTGTCTCGATAACTTCGGCGATATGATCGGGATGGCGGTTATCCGTGGCCAATTGCGGTAAGGGTGGACGCATGGTTATTTTTTGCCTTTAGCGGGGGCAATAATTACTTCTTCTAATTCCGAGAGATTAAAGGTGACTAACTTATCCCAGTTACCCCCCTCAAAAAGAACGGCCACTTTCCCATCGCTTAAACGCTGGGCTAAACCTTCAAATTTATAGTAGGTATCATCGGGATTGGTGACTCGAACGGTACTACCTGGCAAAATCATAGGATTGACGACGAAATTATAATTAACTGTCTTTTAGCTTATCAAAATTTAGTGATCAGGGAGTCGGCTGGCAATAAGATGAAGTATGAGGGGATTTGGCATCATCCCCAGAGGACAGGCTATTTAGGGTCTGCTGAAAAAAGCTCCCCACTTCCCCAACACTGAATAATAGGTTCCAATCTCAGTGATCTGTGCTACCATTCGGGGTAAATTCAAGCGATCTCCAGACACCTATGAGCAAGGTTCTCCTGTTGAATGCCTCCTAAGAACCGCTAAATATTACCAGTTGGTGGCGCGCGATCGTTTTATTGTTGAAAGGAAAAGCTGAATCCCTAGAACATAACGGAAAAGTGGTTTGTCGTGACTTACCCCTACCCTCTGTTATCCGTCTTAGGCAATATGTTCGTGTTCCCTACCCGATCAGGCGATCGCAATTCGTTCATAATGTGTTGTTTTCTTGATTGTCTGAAGATTGAACGCGAAAGGGAGGCGCGACATAATCGGAAGGTAAATAATTTTCGGGAATGGTTGTTGTATTTCCATCTCGTAGGGAGGTGTAACTGGGAGAGAGAATCTCAATCCCAGCTTCATTACACTTGTCTTGAATATTTTGATGGAGTTCTGAATAAATTATTACCATCAAATTGGGTTGGTTAGTGTAAGCGTTTAATTGATAACTGATGTAAAAATTATCTAGGCTAGTTTGCAGGACAAAAGGTGCGGGTTCTTTGAGAATATGCTCGGTCTCTAGAGCAGCTTCAATTAAGGTTTTGTGGGCTTTTCGCCAAGGCAGATCGTATCCTAGGGTAATCGTTGTCTGAATAATTAGATTTCTGTTTAACTCCCGCGAGGAAATACTAAAGTTAATCACATTACTACTTAATAAAGATGAGTTAGGAATAGTAATGATTTTATTAGTGGGAGTGCAAATGCGAATTACTAAGAAGTTTTTTTCAATTAGATCGCCAATTACATCTCCTATTTGAATGTGATCTCCGATGCGAAAAGCACGGGTATAGATAAGAATAATTCCCCCAATAACATTGGCGATCGCTGAAGTAGAACCAAGGGATAAAAGAAGACCAAGAAAAACAGAAACACCTCGGAAAGCAGGGGAATCAAAACCGGGCAAATAGGGAAAAGAAACTATTGCTGCGATGGCAATAATTATGACTAATAGGATATTGTAAGTAGGTTTAGCCCAATCAGTATAAAAACCTGGAATAATCAGATTTCCTCTTTCTATTGCCGTAAAAAAGGGCTTGATAAGCCGGATTAAGTAGTAAGTGATAAAAATGATTATGGCAATAATAAAGGCATTGGGAAGATATTTGCCAATGGACGACAAAACCAGTTCTAATGATTGATAAAAATAACCTAAAATACTGTCGCCAAAAACTCTTGTCCAAGGAAATAAACGAAGTACAAATGTAGCATAATTAAATAGTAATAAAAACAGAACAAACAAGCGAATTATGCGAAGAACTCGCAGCCAAAAGAAGCTGATTTTAGAGGAAGATATAATCTCAACATTCCCGATTTGAATGCCTGGTGTCAAGGATTCAATCAAACGTCTAATGAAGGGAAATATTTTTCCTGAAATTTTGATAACTGCAAAGCTAATAATCAGGAAGGCAAAGCTGGCTATAACCGTATAAATGATGTTCTTAAGTAGTTGTTCGGGTTTTCGATCTTGTCGATATTGAGTGATAGCAAACTGAATTTTTTGTAAAGCTTGTTGAGCTAAAACCTCTGGCGTTGAACGATAGGCTTTTGCATCTTGCTCCGTCACCGTTAGAATTACTTCTTGATCTACACTTAAATACAGTGAGTTATCATCAGGGAGCTTCTCAATTGTCAGGTTCTCCACAGGAATAGAATCATTTTGAGCAATTCTTTCAATTCTCCGGGTAATAGTGTTAGCTCTCTCCTCCGCCGAAAATGAAGAAACTCCCCGCCGGATAAAAAAGAGGGGTTTTCCATCTAACATAACTGGAAAGCCGTCAATTTTATTTTCCGGTTGTGTCGGATTTTGAGCTATTCCCAAAAGAGGGGAGGTTAGAGTCAGTAGTAAAGCTACGATAAATATTACTAAAGTATGCCCAATTTTTTTCATCCATCCTCTAGTTCTAGATGGGTTACTTGGCATTAAAGATATTTGATTAATATCGAAAAATGGTACAGATTTCATAGGATGAATTCAGATTTTTCTCTGTGTATTAGGGTAAGGTTTAGGCATTACTGTCCTCGATAAAGCACAGACGTACTAAGTTGAGACAGGAGGAAAATTTTCACATCTGAAAGCTATTCTTGCAACATTTCGGGAATCATTAAATAACTACCTCCTAAAAACAAAAGTGAACCCGATAAAAAGGAAAAATTTGTTCCCCATTCCTGATAGCAAATAATTGTTCCTTGTCCGAAAAAGCCGAAAATACTGCCACTCAAAAAGCCAAGAGAACCACCTAAATTTAACACCACTATCCACCATTCTATATCTTTAAAATGCCAAGACCAATAACTATGAGAAACTTCGACAATAGCCAAATAACTAGCGGTGCAGAAATGAAGGGAAGCAAGGGTACTAGGAATCCAAATTAACAGATCATCACTCTGCCAACTTAAACCTTGTACCATGGCAAAAAAACAATTAATATTGAATAGACAAGCTCCGATAAATTGAATAAAAGTTCCCCAATATTCAAGGCGAGCAGGTTGCCAAGCAAACCATTTAATTTTAATCAGTTTGGGGACGGGATGGGAGACAGTGCCGATTTTTTCCTCCAGTATTTCTGCATCCCGAATCAGAGTAACATCTAGATTTAAATTAATAGCTTCTAAAAAGGCGGCATAGGAACCAAAAGTAAAACAAACTGAACCGATAAAATTAATGACAGAAATCCTCTCTAAGGGGGGATGGGGAAACATCATCGGAATTGCCACGACGACGAATAAAATTGAACCAAGGGTAAAAATAAAACCGATCCACCAGGTTAAATTATCTAATTGCCAAGTCCAATATTTAAACGGCTTTAACTTAGAGGAAATTAAGTCAGAAATGCCAGATTTAATTTCACTGCTATGGCGTTTACGAAAGCGCCGAGATGACCAAATATGAAAATTTCCTTGGGCAGTTCTGTGAATAATTCGTGGGGAAAAATTGGCAACACCAAAACTTTGTAAAGGTTGCCAATATTTAGGAAATTTAAGCGAGTTTTTCCTCAACATCTGTCAGTGATGGAAATGGGAACCAGATAATTTTGACTGATAATTAGACTGAGATTTAAAGAAGGCGATCGCTGAATGAATATCCCGCAACAACAGAGCCGCCATGTCGCGACTAAATCCTTCCTTGATCACCACGCGCTGCACGGTTAAATCTTGGCGATTTTTGGGCATTGTATAGGCAGGAACTAACCAACCCCGCTCGCGCAATTTATCAGCTAAATCGAATAAACTATAATTAGCTTGATCGCTAATTGTCTCCTTTAATTTCCAAGCAAAAACCGGAATAGTGCTGCCATCGGTAATTAATTCAAACGGTCCGATCTTAGCGATTTCCCCCGATAAATACAAGGCCGTATCTCGACAGGCTTGATGAATTTGTCGATAACCCTCTTTGCCCAAGCGTAAAAAATTATAATATTGAGCGACTACTTGATTGCCGGGACGAGAAAAATTCAGAGCAAAATTAGGCAGATCACCGCCTAAATAATTACAATGAAAGATTAATTCTTCTGGCAATTCTTGCCGATCTCGCCAGATAATCCAACCGACACCGGGATAGACTAAACCGTATTTATGCCCAGAAGCATTAATCGATTTAACCCATTTGAGGCGAAAATCCCAGACTAAATCGGGATCGAGAAAAGGGGCGATAAAACCGCCACTAGCGCCATCGACGTGCAGGGGAACTTGCCAGCCAGTTTCTCTGTTCAATTTTTCTAGGGCATCATTAATTTCTTGGACGGGTTCGTAACTACCATCAAAGGTACTACCCATAATGGCAATTACCCCGATCGTCTTCTCATCAATTAGTTTAATTGCTTCCGTCGCCTTGAGATGAAAACGATTCCCTTCCATCGGCACAAAACGCGGTTCTACCTCCCAATAACGACAGAATTTTTCCCAACAAACCTGCACATTAATGCCCATGACTAAATTAGGTTTGTCGGTGGGTTTACCCTCTTTTTGTCGGCGTTTGCGCCACTGCCATTTTAAAGCCATGCCTCCCAACATCGCCGCTTCACTGGAACCAATGGTAGAACAACCGGTTGCCGCTTCGCCTTCGGGAGCATTCCAGAGTCTAGCGATCATATTCACACAACGCAGTTCAATTTCGGCGGTTTGTGGGTATTCATCCTTGTCGATCATGTTTTTATCGAAGGTTTCCGCCATTAATTGTTTGGCTTCCGGTTCCATCCAAGTGGTGACGAAAGTAGCCAGATTCAGGCGAGAATTACCATCAAGGGCGAGTTCATCGCGGATTAAATTGTAGGCCGCCGCCGCCGGCATTTCCCCCTCGGGAATCTCGTATTTAGGTACGGCGGAAGTCAGGGCGCGGGAAGCATAGGTGGGGGTAATTAGTGCCTCTTCCGGACTGAGGCGATCGAGATTAATTTTCTGATGAACCATAACTTCCTTAATAAAATATCTTTTTTGCTCAGAGTAAATTACCAATCATTCCAAAAATAATAGCAATAATCGAGACGGATAAAAAATAGGAAAGCATCCCGTGGGTTGCTACCAGCTGCCGCATTGCCGTACTATTAATACTTGTATCAGAGGTTTGATAACAAGCCGCCATACAAAAACCTTGATAGAGAAATTCCGTCCAATTAGGTTGATCGCAATCGGGAAAAACTAGGCCTTTACCATCATGATAGTAGCGTACTGCATATTCTTGGCTGTAGATCAATTGTATGGCTAACCAAGCACTAATAATACCCAGAAAACCGCAAGCAAAATGAACGATGGCGTGTTCGGAAGCGATCAGATAAATTAATAGTCCGAAACTGCTGATCGTATAAAATAGGGATTCCAGAAATGCCCCCCGATGATTGGGAGATTTTAATAGTTCTAACTGCCAGGGGGCAACGCAAGAAATTCTGTAAGCTAGTAACATAATTGCCACTATCAAAGCGAAAAGAAAAGCTAAAACCAGTCGCAGAGTAATAGTCACCGGCAGCATTAAGACAATCAGAGCGACAATTATTTGACAGAGCCAGCGAATTTGAGTATAGCTGGGTTTTCTAGCGGTTTTTTTGACCATAGATCAAAGCAGAATTATCCCTAACTATTCTCTCATAAAAATCCGCTGGTTAAATTAGGCGATCGCCGCTTGTAATTCTGGGCAACTGTACCAACTCCAAGGCCCGTCTAAAACTGGTTTGATATTCAGTTCTTCACGCCATTGATCTAAGGGTTTTTCTAATCCTTCCTCCCACTTGATCGGGAATAGGGGTTGGGCCTGGCGACCGATGGTAATTCCCCGAGAAATTAACTCGAATTTGTAACCGAGAGTTTTATTTAAATCGGCATCACTTTCTACCTCACTTAACAGAGTATCACTGATAGACCGAGAGGGTAGCATTGGGGGGATCGTTGGCAAAATTATCTTTTCCCGCCCTGGCTGTCCACTCATCCATGTAGGCTGCCCTGGTCAGATTACCAGCAATCCGGTTTGGGCGCTCGGAAAAGTATAATGTCTGTTTGTTGACGTTCACCAGGCGAATTGTTTTTGCGACGGGATCTACCTGATACCATTTTTCAAAAAGTATGTCATACTTGGTAAAGGTATAGTTTGTGTGGTAAAAAGGCAATGAGTGGAGTTCCTAATATTAATGTTGCTGAGTCAGTAGAAGACTTAAAATCCTTG
>SFAU01000061.1 GCA_007096045.1 Microcystis novacekii Mn_MB_F_20050700_S1
ATGGGATAGAGAGGTGCGTAGTTCACCCAAGGAGAATTAATCTCTCGAAGTAAAAGTGAAGGGAATTTCTGAAATGGAATTCAGTCTGTCTATATTTGACTATACTTTTACTAACTATTAGAATAAGTTTATCCTGTCAAGCCTAGGGTAAATGTTTGTCCTAGAGTTTAAAGTTGAGGCTAAAACAAAACAATATCAAGCTATAGACGATATAGACTAGAACCCATCAGTGTAAATGTGGGTGTGTTTTAGATCGGGATGAAAACGCCGCTATTAATATCCTTAAAAAAGGGTTAAGTACCGTAGGACATACGGGAACTTTCGGGCTAGATCCGATAAACGCTTGGGGAGAGAATACCTCTACTTTTTCAGAAGCGATTCCGTCTAAGCAAGTGATCTCGGTGAACCAAGAATCCCCGTCGATGAGCGCGCGGGGAGTGTCAAAATGGTTAAATCTAGGTTGTGTAGACAGATCGCCATGAAACACACATTATCCGTATTAGTTGAAGATGAAGCGGGAGTCTTAACCCGTATTGCTGGATTATTCGCCCGTCGCGGCTTTAATATTGAAAGTCTAGCTGTGGGTCCGGCTGAACAGATGGGAGTTTCTCGGATTACGATGGTAGTACCGGGAGACGAGGACAGCATCGAACAGTTAACTAAACAACTTTACAAATTAATTAACGTCCTCAAGGTGCAGGATATCACCCAAACCCCCTGTGTGGAAAGGGAATTAATGCTGATTAAAGTTAATGCTACCGCCGAGCGCCGGGCGGAAGTGATCGAATTAGCGCAGGTATTCCGAGCGCGGATTGTGGATATTTCCGAGGAAACCCTGACCATCGAAGTGGTGGGGGATCCGGGTAAAATGGTGGCGATTATGCAAATGCTGAATAAATTTGGCGTTCGCGAGGTGGCCCGTACTGGTAAAATTGCTCTGATTCGCGAGTCGGGAGTCAATACGGAATACCTGAAAGCTTTAGAGGCTAAAATGGCAATTTAGGCATATTGGGTGTGAATTAGGGGGATGGGGTGTTGGGGTTTTAGGGTGTTAGGGTTTTAGGGTGATGGGGTTTTAGTTGAAATTCCCCACTTCCCCACTTCCCCACTTCCCCACTTCCCCACTTCCCCACTTCCCCAACTTCCCCACTTCCCCTGTTGCCTATTGCCTATTGCCTCTTGCCTTCAGAAGCTGATAACCGATAAAAACTATGTCTAACCAGTCGCCGAAAACCCAAATTAGTCAACTTCTCACCGTTGCCGTGCAGAAATTGCAAGGAAAGGTGAATTTTCAGGCGGTAAATCTCAAAAAAGGGGCGAGGGTTCCCGAATTACGCCTGAAAAACGAGAATGGCAGCGGGGAAAGCAAATATCCCCTTATCGGCGATCGCTATCTGTTGGGTCGTAGTTCCAGTTCCTGTGATATTACTATCCGTAATACCGTGGTGAGTCAGATTCATTGTTCCCTGCAGCGTGACCCAAAAAATCCCCATCATTTCCTGCTCAAAGATGAAAACTCCACCAACGGGGTTTATATGGGTAAACGTCGTCTGAAAAGCGTTTCCCTGCGTCATGGTGATACCTTTACCCTGGCCCCCCCAGACTTAGCCAATTGTGTCACCATCTCCTATTACTGTCCCCCTCCCCTGTGGGCGCGACTTTTGCGCTATGGTTTCTATGGTGCGGGGGGTATTTTCGGTTTATTGGTTTTAGGGATTATCTGGGAAAGTCGCAGAGTTAATGTTTATCCACTCCCTTCCGGGGTGAGCGGTCCGGTGGTGGTTTACCCTAGGGATGGTCAAACTCCCCTCAATCCCATTCGACAGGAAACTCACCAAGAATTAGATAATCTGGGCGATTTTTCTCCCTATTTGCCCAAGGCGCTTGTCGCTTCCGAAGATAGTCGTTTTTACTGGCATTTTGGCGTTGATCCTTTGGGGATTGTCCGGGCTGTTATGATTAATCGGGAACGTCAAGGCATTCATCAGGGGGCCAGTACCCTGACTCAACAGTTAGCGCGTAGTTTATTCCAGGAAGTCGGTCGTCAAAATACTGCCGATCGCAAAATCCGGGAGGCTGTGGTCGCTTTACAATTAGAAGCGGTCTATAGTAAGGATACAATTCTCAAAACCTATCTCAATCGAGTTTATCTCGGTCTGGCCGGTTACGGTTTTGAAGATGCGGCCCGCTTTTATTTCGATAAATCCGCTAGAGATTTAGATATCTCCGAGGCTGCTACCCTTGTGGCTATGTTACCCGCCCCGAATCGATTTAATCCCATTCAAGATTACGACACTTCCGTACAATTACGCAATCGTGTCATCGATCGCATGGCTCAATTAGGCATGATTTCCCCAGAAGCAGCCGCCAGCGCTCGCAGATCCCGCATTGAAATCAGTCCCCAAGCCAAAAAATCCCTATCCAGTACAATTGCACCATATTTTTATAGTTACGTTTTCGAGGAATTACAGGATCTTTTAGGGGAAGAAGTGGCGAAAGAGGGCAATTTTATCGTTGAAACCAGTTTAGACCGCCAGCTGCAAGCGATCGCAGAAAAAAGCTTAAAAAATAATGTCTTAAACCAAGGCCCCCGCTATCGATACTCCCAAGGAGCTTTAGTTACCCTAAACAGTCAAACTGGGGAAATTCTCGCTTTAGTCGGGGGAGTTGATTATCAAAAAAGTCAATTTAACCGCGCTATCCAAGCTAAACGTCAACCCGGTTCCACTTTTAAGGTATTTGCTTATGCTGCCGCCCTAGAAAAGGGAATATCGCCCTATAAAACCTATACCTGCGCTGGACTCTCTTGGCAAGGACAGGCCTATTCTCCCTGTGAACGCAGTAGCGGGGCCATCAATATGTTTCAAGGTTTAGCGCAATCGGAAAATAGTGTCGCCCTTCGCATTGCTCGCGAGGCAGGATTAAGTAATGTGGTCAATGTAGCGGAACGTTTGGGGGTTAAATCACCTTTAAATCCCGTACCGGGGCTAATTTTAGGACAAAGCGAGGTAAATGTCTTGGAAATGACCGGCGCTTATGCGGTTTTTGACCATGGTGGGCGCTGGAATCGTCCCCACGCCATTAAACGCATTCTCGACGCTTCCGACTGTAAAAATGTGGAGGATTTGAGTACTTGTCGGGTTATTTATGACTATGGCGACGATAGCGAGAGAAATCAGCAGGTAATCTCAGCTAAAACCGCCGAGACGATGAATAGCCTCTTGCGGGGGGTGATAACTAATGGTACAGGCGGCGCTGCCAGTATTGGCATGGGAGAAGCGGGTAAAACGGGAACTACTAATAATTATGTGGACCTCTGGTTTATCGGTTATCTTCCCCGTCGCGACTGGGTGACAGGCATTTGGTTGGGTAATGATAATAATTCTCCCACTTCCGGCAGTAGTCAACAGGCAGCGAGGTTATGGGGCGATTATCACCGTCAGTTAATTACTACACAAAACTAATCCCAATAGGACTAGCTACTGGGAGCATCTCACCTTTGTAACTCCTAAATTAAGTTTTATGTCAAGCTATTTTGAAAGCCTTACCAGAAGCAAGTTTTAGGGACAAGTATAATTACTCACTTGCATAAGTGAGATGCTCCCTAAAACCAGAGACTTTGTACCTCACTATTAAGATAACTGCTTGGAAGTAATAAGGGTGTCTTAGCCCTAGCTAACACACCCGCAGAGACTATTTCTGGTGGCTTAGTTTTCCCCCAAAAATCCACCACTGCCCAACCCAGCGCAGGGGAGGGACAGGGATAGATTAGATAACGACAATATTAGTATTGGTGATAGCTGCCAAGTTACTGAGGGTTGCGAATTGAACCGAAGCAGCGCCACCAACACCATCTACGTCAAACCATAAACCACCGTTAGTGGTGTTATAGACGAATCTTTGAGCTGCAGTAGCAGCGCTAGTAACTCCCGCACCAGACAGGAATTGTGCACCAGTCAAAGCACCGAGACTCGGTAAAGCAGTAGGACCGCCGAAACCAGTTCTAGTAACTTGGATAAGATCCTCACCAACAGCGGGGTTAAAATCGGTGATGGTGTCAATGCCTTGGGTAGAACTACTGAAAACAAAACGGTCAGCACCAGCGCCGCCGGTTAGGCTATCGGTTCCCACACCACCGTTTAGGGTATCGTTTCCCAGACCACCGATTAGGGTATCGGTTCCCACACCACCGTTTAGGGTATCGTTTCCATCGCCACCATTTAGGCTATCGTTTCCCGAGACACCATTTAGGGTATCGTTTCCATTGCCACCGATTAGGGTATCGTTTCCATCGCCACCATTTAGGCTATCGTTTCCATCGCCACCATTTAGGCTATCGTCACCATTGCCACCATTTAGGGTATCGCCGAACGCACTACCTGTAATGAAATAGGGATCCATGTTGGAGAGTGGTGCGATCGTAGTTTCACCATCTGTGGGCATAGGGTCGATATTTATTGGTGTCGTACCTGCTGCTTTCGTGTACAAAGGACCGTTGGGGTTGATTTTTAGTTGATGAGTGCCGGTAGCCGTAGATCTAACAAAGGTATTGGTATTTGCTAGCAGGGAAAAGTTCTTAAGAAAGCCTCCACCGTAAGCGGAAAGGGTTGCGCTACTAACATCAATGGTCGTTCCGTTGAATAATCTCCAAACCGTAGTGCCGTCACCGAAAACGCCGATGGAAGTGAGATTATATGTACCAGTGGCTGTTGTCGGCAGAGAAATAGGGGCATTAGGATTGGCGTCCAAGAACTGGGCAACTCTTTGAAATTGACCAACTGAGAAACTAACGGCCATGGTGGAGTCGTTAAAAGATATGGTAATAGTGTCGGCCATAGTTTTTTCTTTGAGTGATATGTTTGAATTTGAAGAGTTTGACAGTCCTCTCCCATGATTATCATATACCAAGAAAAAAAAATGCAACCTTTTTCTCTTGGTTTGTTTCCTGAATTATTGCTAATGGTTAAATTTTTATCAATTTTGGGTTAATTTGGGGCTGGGTGTGACATAAATCACCCCAGAAATCAAAGTTAATGCTACTGATAGCCAAAAAGCGAACTGAGCAATTAAATTATATTCAGAAGGCAAGGGAGCAATTAAGAGAGCGATAGCGACAATTTGGCTGACTGTTTTGCTTTTTCCCCACCAATTAGCCCCTTTTATGTCGCTATTTCCTGTTAAATTCGGATTAATGCGCCAACCAGCGATCGCTAATTCGCGAGCAAGAATCAAAAATACTCCCCAAGCAGCAATTAAATCCATTTCAATCAGAGCTAAAAGAGGAGCGAGAACCAGCAATTTATCGACCAAAGGATCGAGAAATTTGCCTAATTCGGTGATTTGATTCAATTTTCGCGCTAGATAACCATCGAGCCAATCGGTGCTGGCAGCAATCAGAAAGATAATTAAACTTAACCAGCGATCGATTTCTGTGCCTTGGTGCAACCAGTATAAAATTAATGGCAGTCCCAAGAGTCGCGATAGGGTAATCGAGTTGGGTAGGTTCATTTTTCAGTGATCAGTAATCAGTGATCAGTAAACAGTGATCAGTAAACAGTAAACAGGTATAAAGATAAAGATAACTAACTAACTAATTAACTTAAAACTTACATCTGATAACTGATAACTGATAACTGATATTTAGCTGGCTAATTTGAGATCGAAATTACTTTGTTTATTGCCTAATTGCCTGAGCCAACGATAATTATAAGCTAAAGCACCCCAGAAGGTGGGATAAACGGCATAATTAACGCCAAATTCTTGGCAAACTTCCGCTAAGATTGGGGCAATTTTAGGGTAGTGAATATGACAAATTTGCGGGAAAAGATGGTGAACAACTTGATAATTTAATCCCCCTAAATACCAATTTAAAAAGACATTTTTAGGGGCAAAATCTACGGTAGTTCGCACTTGAAAGATTGCCCATTCGTCTTCGATTTGGTTAGTTGCCGAGGGTTGAATAAATTCGGCGGGTTCCAAAACGTGAGCTAACATAAATACATGACAGGCAAGCACTCCATAGGTCATAAAAGCAATGAGAAAACCGATCGCTATTTCTAGAGGACTATAACCAACTAAGAGAGGAATGCCAATAAACCAAAAGAGATAAACAACTTTTCCGCTCAATAAAACGAATAGATCGATCGGTTTAGGATTGGGAATTTTAATCTCGCCAAAACGATGACGAAAGAGGATAGAGCGCACATCGGAAAATGACCAATAGATAGGAATTATACCGTAGAGAATCGGGATAAATAAATGTTGATAACGATGATACCATTTATGCTCGGCATGGGGAGTCATTCGCACCACACCATCGCCGTGAATTTCCAAATCGTACCCTAAAACATTGGTGTAGGTATGATGGAGATAGTTATGACGAAAACGCCAGAGATAACTGGAAGCACCGATGATATAATCGTAGGTCATGCCAATGAGGGAATTAACCCATTTCTTACTAGAATAGCCGCCATGGTTGGCATCATGACCAATGCTAAAACCAATCCCTGCTAATCCTCCTCCTAAAACCATGCAACCGATAATTTTTAGCCACCAGATATCCGGACCAAAAAGTACAAATAGCCAAGCGGCAATTACCCAAGTTAAAATCGTGATCGTCTTCAGGTACATGGCCAAATTATCTCTGGTGGGGATGCCGTTTTCGGTAAAATAAGCATCAACCCGTTTATTCAATTCCTTTCTAAAACCCTGATTTTCGGTAAAAGTTACTCGCATTCCTAATTTTTGTCCTAGAAGTTGATATGACGGCAATTTGTGGCAGCTCAGAGTGAATTTATGAGTCTTTTACTGGTTTACTAAGGCTGTCTCACTATAACTGATAGTTTCTCATCAGTCCCTCATCCATTGTCAGAGAAAGAGGTGCGCTTGGCAAGGGAATCGCTCAATTTCTTTGCTACTCTTGCATAAAATCCTCTGATTTTACCTAATCAGATATCAGATACCTGTAGCCGGTGATAGAGATGAGCGTTAGGTACTTTTATACTACTATTAAAGCGATTGAAGGCGATCGAGTTTTCTGGTACGAAGTGCCACAATTAAGAAGCTCGATCAATGCGATCGCTGGAAAGGTGGCCGATGACGAAGCGGTGTATCTTGATCTGTGGCAATGGTTACAGAATGATCCTAATAACCAATTAGTCAAGTCCCATTGGATGGTTTTTTTACAATATCGCTCCTCTATGGTAACTCAAAGGGTCTATCAAAATGTTGGCCATCGGATCGATGCCGATTATGAAACCCTATTCTACTATTTGCTGAATTTGCTTGCCACGGCAATCACCAACAATCCTAGCAATTTTTACGGTAACTTTCAGGATAAAAAGACCCAACCGGGATTTTTTCGCTTAATCTTAGAAAAATGGACAGATAAAAAATTAAGGAATACTCTTTATAATTTCCTGCGAGGAGAGTATAAAACTATTGGCAGGACTAATCTCGGTATCGTCAGTCTTTTTAGTGCGAATAAAATTCAAAAAGTTTTACGAACATCGGGTATATTTACCGAGAATCACCTGCTAATATTTAACTGTTTTCGAGAGGTTAAAAAAGCTTCTCTTAGATCATTGGATAAATGGCAAGAGGAAGATTGGCAACAAGTAATCGATCGCTTACAGCAGTTACAACCGCAAGTTATTCTCACCATTGGGGAAGTGCAAGCAAAACTCAATCAAATAGGGGAGATAATGCGTAATCACATCGATCCTCCTTACTCTAAATTTGAGCCGACTAATTATGGCGATGATAGCAATTACTTTTGGGAAAATCTCCCCAGCAATAAGTCAAGTAAAGATGTACTCCAACAGCAAGAAATCTGGGAAAATATTAATAAGTTATTAATCACTCAAGAGGAGGAAGTTAAACAGATTGTCTATTGTTACTATCATCAAAAGATGACGCAGGTACAGATCGCTAATCGATTGGGAGTTCATCCATCTACTATTAGTCGAGAAATAACCCAATTATGTAAAAAAGTTTATCAGCTACTCTGTGCAAGGGAAGGCAAAGATTGTCCTAAGTTGTTAAATGAGATTAAATTACAATCTCGGCAAAAACAAGAAATCGATGCTTATCTAGAATATTTTTGTCAGTCCTACTTAACTCAAAACTAATCTGTTAGGAGATACCATGAAAGTCAACCTCGATATTTTGCAACAAATTAACCCGAAATCCCTTTGGCTAACTTTTTCGGAAACAGAGATTAAACAAGCTCGATCGATTCTCGGTCAATATTCTAATCAAACCGCCAAAAATCAGGCTTTGATTAATTACTTAGTGCAAATATGCTTAAGCAATTGGCTGAAAGATAATCTTGATTCTTCTCTTAAAATAATACCTGAAAACCATCAGTATCTTTGGGAGTTTATTAACGGTTTTACTTGGCAAATTCAAGATAAAAAAGTGACTACTATTCCCAGTCAAACTATTGACATTGAGGGATTGACAATAGAGCAAGAATGGGTTGATATTCCCGATTTAGCGGCGGATTTTTATCTAGGGGTGCAGGTAGATTTAGCGGAAAAATTCCTCAATATCTGGGGTTTTATATCCAGAAAAGATGTTAAAAATCTCGCAGAATACGATCCAATTTACCATCAATATTATTTAGACAGTGAGCAAATAATTGATGATTTAGATATTCTTTGGCAGAGTTGTTTAGAGGGAGAGAGTGAAAAAGGAAAGCTGGAATCTTTAGCAAACTTATCGCCAGCAACAGCAGAAAATTTAATTAAAAAGTTAGGTAAAGTTTCACCCTATTCTCCGAGATTAGATATTAGTTGTCAGCAGTGGTTAGCTTTGTTGAATAATCAGCAATGGCGAGAAAAACTTTATCAGCAGCGTCTAGAAATAATTCCCACTAAACTTAGTCAATGGTTACAGGGAATTATTACAGAGAAATGGCAGGAAATCCTCAACAGTATCGACAATTATCGTCCAATTAATCCGGGTTTTTTGTTGGCTGCTGAAAAAATCAGCAGCCGAGAATCTCCAGCAGATATTCAGCGAGAAATTAGACAACTGTATGCTAGTCAAAAAGAGGTGGAATTTTCGGAACATTTAACCCCAGAGGAAGCTTTAGCAAAACTACAACATCAAACCCAAGATGAAACTATTCGCTGGCAAGCAGCCGAATATCTCTGGAATATCGATCCTCATTATCCCAATGCTGCTATCCGTAAAATGCTCGATGTGGGTAGTCAATTAATGGGTTATAAAATCGCTTTAATGGTGGGAGTTTTATCGACCAGTGACCAGAGAATTGCTGTCTTAATTCGTGCCTATGCCATGGACAATTTTGCCAAGCTACCCCCCGGTTTATCTTTGCAAATTAGCGATGAAATAGGTCAATTAATCCCCAGTTTAGAAGCAATAGCAAGGGAGAAACCCTTAGATAGCTATCTGCAACTTTATTTTCTAGCTGATGCCGACGATCGCTTTAATGTTAACCTAAGTTTAGGGGATAGTAGCATTACCGAGCAGTTTAGGATTTAATAGAGATAGCAGAAAATGTCAAGGGTAGAGACATGAGCAGAGTTGTGATTCTGAAAATTGGTGATGGCAGTTTTGAGACGGGATTTTCCGTCACTCTAGAAATTCGTGACAATCATCTCTTGATAGCACCTTTTGCGGAGGGTAGATTAGTCCCTAACCTTGACATTGCTACCGCTTTGCAAAATTATCGTCGAGCTTATTATCATTGGGTAAAAAGTCAACCCAGTTTAGGAATTACCGTTCCTCATAGTATGATCACCCATGCAGCGGTGGGTGATCCTAGAGAAAACCTGAAACAAGCTACTAAAACTTTAAAAGATAGCTTAAATAAATGGCTAAATTCCAGTTATCTAAGTTCGATACAAAATCGTATCTTGTTCCATATAGGCACTGAGTCAGAAGTAAGATTTTTTATCCAAACTACCCACTTTGATTTACAACAAATTCCCTGGGAGTCTTGGAATTTTTTACACGAATGGTGTCCCGATATGGAAATTGCTCTTACTATCCAGAGAAATCCCCCGATAATTAACCTGAATTCTCCGATTAAGGTTTTAGTAATTTTGGGCAATATTGATATAGAAAACAAACATAATTCCCTGTGTTTATCCAGTTTGCAAACGGTACTAGGAAACCCAGATAAGGTTTCTATGCAAATATTGAGTCCCAGTTCAGAAGTTCCTATTTCAACGAAAAATATTCACAATGAGTTGATCAAAAATCAATGGGACATTGTAGTTTATTTAGGTCATAGTCAAACCAGTAGTGACGGTCACGATGGAGTTTTTATCATTGATAATAATACAGCTTTATCTCCTGAACATAACTTAAGGAATTCCCTAGAAATAGCTGTTAAAAAAGGCTTAAAACTTGTTATCTGTAACTCCTGCGATGGGTTAGGTATTGGTCGTCAGTTGGCTAATATTGGAGTACCCCATATTATTGTTATGAAAGAACCGATCGCCGTGCGGGTTGCTTTGAGATTTATAGAAGTTTTTCTTCCCAATTTTCTTGGACATAAATCCCTACAAGAATCTTTAACAATCGCTCGACAAGACTTAAGATTACATGAATTTGAGGAGGATGCTGCTAGTTCTTCTTTACTGCCTCGTTTGATAGAAAATCCTGAAGAACCACCGTTGATTTTACCCAAAAATCAACGGTCATTACGTCTATCTAGTCGCTGGAAACAAGCTCTGTTATTTATTTTAAGTCTTCTGGTAACTTTATCAGTTTTATATTGGGGAGGAGTATTTTCCAATGATGCTAGTAAATACCCAGAAATCAGCTTAGGTGAAGAAATATTATTCAAGACAAACCGACAAGATAACAGTCTTGAACGGGGAAGACAAGCTTTTAAAAACAAAGAATATAAACAAGCAATTCAGCTTTTTAAACAATCCCTCGATCGCTTGCCCAATAATCCAGAGATTCGCATCTATTATAATAACGCTCGTGCGGCCTATCAAGATAGAAATCCCTTAAAAATTGCCACCAGTGTTCCTATTGGCAATAATCCAGAAACTGCTCAGGAAATTTTACGAGGTATTGCTTTATTCCAACAGGAGTTAAACGATGAACAGGCCAAAAACCCCGATTTTCACTTTCTACAGGTAGTGGTCGCTAATGATAATAATAGCGCTGTAGATGCCAAAGATCGAGCCGAAAAATTTGTTAAAGATCCGTCAATCATAGCAGTGGTTGGTCATAATGCTTCTGCTGCTAGTGAAGCGGCCAAAGATATCTATGTACAAGGGAAAATTGTTGCCATATCCCCTACGAGCTTTTCCCCGAAAATCTCTGGCAATGGCTATGTATATAAAATGGTTCCCGATCTGGAAACTTTTGCCACAAGCTTAAGTGAATATATCCGCGAACAAACTGACAAGCTAATTATCCAAAACCCCACTAATTTAATTTGTTACGACAATCGCTCTGGGGATAATTATAACTTCGCTCAAAAATATAGAAACATTCTTCTCGGTCAGCAGTTTCAAAAATTCGTTAAAGATGAAGATTTTGACTGCAATATCGAACCAAAAATTAATTTAGATGAACAGGAAATTTATCAAAAAATTGCTCAATATCAAGTAAATATTCTCATGGTTGCTCCCTATATTAACGATCTGAAAAGAGCCGTCAGTATCTTGAAGCAACGTCCCGCAGAACAGTTAAACTTAGTAACTTTAGGTTCCCCCACTTTTCAAAGTTATCTCACCCTTGCAGAAGGTAAACAGGGGGTAGAAAATTTAGTTATCGCCGTGCCTTGGTATGATCTCAAACAAGATAATTATATCCACAGTTTTTGGCAAAATAAGATCAACGTTTGGCGCACTCCCATGTCCTACGATGGGACTAAAGTTATCCTCAATGCTTTGCGACAGTTATCCCAACAAGGACAAAAATTCGATCGAGAATCATTAAATCAAGTTTTAAGAAACGATTTTTCTATCGAAGGAATGACTGGCACCGTTAGATTCGATGAGAATGGTGTCCGCAACATGAATAATAATCCTGATGATCGCCGCTACTTGATTCTACAGGTCAAAAATGGTCAATTTGTCCCCCTCGCTCCCATTAAATCTGCCGGTCCAGTCTAAACCTCCCTATCCTTGTCAAGACTTTTTACAAAACTTAACCTTATCCACTGCATCAAAGTTGGCCATCACTCCTAATTAACAGGTAACACCTCTAGGAGACAAACGGCATGAAATTGTTAAAAAAATTAACCCCAAAAGCCTTGATTTTTTGGCTGATCGGTGATAAGGCAGGAAATTCTCTCCTGGCGATCTGGAATTGGTTGTGGGGTATTCCCATCGAATCCGGCGGCAAAATTGCCGTAGAATCGGCCAGGGAATCCCTAGAATCGATGCAAAAATCCCTAGCGGAATTAACAGAATCGGTGGCGAAAGTAGTAGCAGCCCAGCAGTCGGCTCAAGCACAATACGAGGCAAAAAAACAGGAACATACAAACTACTTGCAACAGGCTGTCACCGCTCAAAAAAAAGGACTTCAAGAAGCGGCAAGACTTGCTATGGCTAAGGTGATCTCCCTAGAAAAAATTCTACCCGCCATGAAAGATCGGGTTGATAATGCTGAAAAAGTGGTCATTGCTGCTAAGGAAAAACTTCGTAAAGAGCAGGAAAAAATCGAGCATTATAAGTTAGAAATGAGCAACTTAAAAGCGATTAGTTCCATGAATGAGGCTTTAGGTAAAATAAACGAATTTGATAGTAGTCTCAACCTTAATGCCTCCCGCGATCGCTTTGAGGATGCCAATGAAGCGATTAACAACCGTTATCGAAAAGAAAACGTTTATAGTGAATTAAGCGAGAACTATAGCGAGAAATTAGCTCAAGAAATCGATTTCTTAAGCCTTGATGACGAAATTAACCGCCGTTTAGCCGAATTCAATCAGCAAAGTTAAGGAGTAAAGCGATGACAAAGACTGGCAAAAAAGCGAGCTTACCGCCAATTTCCTATGTTTTACTGGGGTTGATCGGTTGGTGGCTTTTTCCCAAAATATTGGCAATATTTGCCCCAAAAGCCGATAATAATCCCCGCATCAGTTACGGCAATCATCTCCTGATCAAAACTAATTCTAACACCGCCAAAGAATCAGCGATCGCTGCTATTGACCAGGGTTACTACGAAGAAGCAAGGGAACTTCTGCAAAAATCCCTCGCTCAACGTCCCAACGATCCCGAAAGCGTAATTTACCTCAGCAACCTGCAAACCAGCCCAAATCCCTTCAAAATCGCCGTTGTTGTGCCAGCAACAACTAATCCCAACGTCGCTCAAGAAATGTTGCGAGGAGTCGCCAGCGCGCAAACCCAGATCAATCAACAGGGAGGGATCAACGGCAGAAAACTGATGGTGATCGTGGTTAATGACGATAATCAGCCGCAGATATCGAAAGAGGTAGCCAGTGAATTAGTCAAAAATCCCGATATTATCGCTGTTATCGGTCATAATGCCTCCGATGCCAGTTTAGCCGCCGCTCCCATCTACGAAAAAGGCGGTTTGGTGATGATTTCTCCCACCTCTCTGGCTAATAATCTCTCCGGTGCCGGAAATTATATCTTTCGTCTGGTGGCTTCTAGCGGCAAAATTACGGAAAAATTAGCAAATTACATAGTAAATACAGCTAAAGTCCGAAAAATTGCTTTTTGCTACGATTCTCAAGCTCCTGATAATATTTCCTTTAAAGATGAGTTGATGGCTAATGTGGCGAAAAAAGGCGGTCAAATTGTGCCGATAGTCTGTGATCTGAGTGTCCCCAATTTTAAGGCCGATCAAGCCCTTAATCAGGCGATTTCTGGGGGTGCTAACGGCCTATTTGTCGTCGCTCATGTTGATCGTCTCGATCCCGTTTTTGAGGTCATTCGCTCCAATCGTCAGCGTTTGCCTCTGTTTAGTAGTCCCACCCTCTACAATATTCGCACCCTCGAAGATGGCGGCAAAAACGCCCAAGGTTTAACCCTTGCCGCACCCTGGCACCCCTCGGTTAACCAGACTTTTGCCAATCTTATGCAGGAACAGTGGCGCGGTCCGGTTAGTTGGCGCACAGCCACCAGTTTTGACGCTACACGGGTGATTATTGCCGGTTTAAGGGAAAATCCTCAACGTCAGGGCCTACAATCCAGGCTGCGTTCCGCCAATTTTCATCAAACAGGGGCCACCGGAAAAATTAGCTTTGATCCTAATACTGGCGATCGCATTGGTCAACCAGTTTTAATTCAAGTGCGATCGACTCCCGACGGTGAGCAGTTTGTCGCTTTACCTTGAAAAGTCCCTAGTCCACAAAAGTCGGGAGGGTTGCCAACTCTCCCCCCCCCAAAAATGATCAAAAATTACGATTATTTCAATGTTGGATTCCAAGCTATTTAAGGGTTTAGGCTCCTTTAAACTACTAATTTGCTATAACCAGTCTAGGAGAGCCGAAATGAATAGCTAATATGTTAAAATATGCCTAGATATTTGTAAACTTTTTCCTTTGTATGGATATCGTTAT
Organism: Microcystis novacekii Mn_MB_F_20050700_S1; assembly: GCA_007096045.1. GTDB lineage: Bacteria > Cyanobacteriota > Cyanobacteriia > Cyanobacteriales > Microcystaceae > Microcystis > Microcystis novacekii. Next base: position 14,525 of record SFAU01000061.1, read on the forward strand.
TATCGAAGATGAAATTGAAATCGCCCATTTGATTCAGCAAACTTTAGAGAGGGAATCCTTTACTTGTCATCTGGCTTATAATGGTAGGGTAGGACTAGAACTATTTTATCAAAAGCAACCAGACTTAGTTATTTTAGATTTAATGTTACCCGAATTAGACGGACTAGAATTGTGTGCTAGAATTCGCCAAAAACCGGGGACAAAAGACCCCTATATTTTAATGTTAACCGCTAGGGGAGAAGAAATCGATCGCATTATCGGTCTATCTACGGGAGCCGATGATTATATGGTCAAACCCTTTAGTCCCCGGGAATTAACCGCTCGCGTGAGAGCCTTATTAAGACGTAGTTTAAGACACGATAGTCAACCCCAGCAACTCCATCGCAGCCGTCATTTTATTATCGACTTAGATCAACATTCCGCTATTCGTAAATTGGAGGAAATGCCCGAGGAAACCCTCGATTTAACCACCTTAGAATTTAATTTATTAGCTACCTTTGTCAGTTATCCCAATCGCGTCTGGAGTCGCACCCAATTAATCGATAATCTCTGGGGAAATGATTTTTTCGGCGATGAACGGGTAGTAGATACCCATATCCGACGCTTACGCAAAAAAGTAGAACCCGATCCTGCTAATCCGATCTTTATCAAAACTGTAGTCGGTGTCGGTTATAAATTTGAAGATGACATTATTTAGGGTTTGCGGCAAAAAGTTTGTTGGTGGGGTTAGGAGTCGGTCGTCGGTCGTCAGGAGACAGTATTCAGGAGATAAGTAGCTGGTTATAATTAAATTAAAAATAGATTTTAGGTTCGATCCCCCCTTAGTCCTAGGGTTGATTCATAGTAGGGTTGATTCATAGTAGGGTTGATTCATGAATCAACCCTACCCGTAGTCCCCCCTTGATAAGGGTGGTATCTGATAATTTTTAACGCCCTTAGGAGATGGCTTTTATTTATTCTCCCCCCACACCCCACACCCCCCCCCCGATGTCGGGGGGGTTGGGGGGCTACACCCCACACCCCACCCCCAATAAAAAATTCTCCCTAAAGGCATTTAAGCAGTCTTTAACCCTTATGTGCTAAAATTTTTGAAGATTTTGCTATTCATTTAGGTTCAATCAGGGATCACAGCCTTTTTAGGGAAATTTTATGACAAGTAACTACGGCGCGGAACAGATACAAGTTCTCGAAGGGTTAGAACCAGTCAGGAAGCGGCCGGGGATGTATATCGGTACGACCGGGCCGCGAGGACTACATCATTTAGTCTATGAAGTGGTGGACAACTCGATCGATGAGGCCCTAGCGGGTTACTGTACTCATATCGAAGTGGATATCAAGGCCGATGGTTCCGTCAGCGTTACCGACGATGGCCGGGGTATTCCCACCGATGTCCACCCCACCACGGGTAAATCTGCCCTCGAAACCGTTCTCACTATACTCCATGCCGGCGGTAAATTTGGCAGTGGTGGCTATAAAGTGTCGGGAGGGTTACACGGAGTCGGGATTTCCGTCGTTAATGCTCTTTCCGCATGGGTCGATGTCACCGTCTGGCGCGATCATAAAGTACATAGCCAACGCTACGAAAGAGGTATCCCCGTCACAGAATTGGTCAGCAGTCCCAGTCAAGGGGAAAAAACGGGAACTAGGGTTAATTTCCTGCCAGACACCGAAATTTTTAGCCAAGGCATCGAATTTGATTACAGTACCCTCTCCGGACGTTTACGAGAACTAGCCTACTTAAATGCCGGTGTTAAAATCACCTTTAGCGATTACCGTCCCGAAGAACCCCACATCGAAACCTATTGTTATGAGGGGGGTATTAAAGAATACGTCGCCTATATGTGTCGGGAAAAAGAAACCCTGCACAAAGATATTATCTATGTATCGGGAGAAAAGAACGGAATTAATATTGAAGTGGCGTTTCAGTGGTGTATAGATGCCTATAGCGACAATATTCTCGGTTTTGCTAATAATATCCGCACCATTGACGGGGGAACTCATCTAGAAGGATTAAAAGCAGTTCTGACTCGTACTTTAAATAATGTTGCTCGTAAACGCAATAAAATTAAAGAAAACGAGCCTAATCTAGCGGGGGAAAACGTCCGTGAGGGTTTAACCGCCGTTATTTCCGTAAAAGTCCCCGAACCGGAATTTGAGGGACAAACCAAGACCAAATTGGGTAACACCGAAGTCCGGGGTATTGTTGATTCGCTGGTGGGGGAAACTCTCAACGAATACCTAGAACAAAATCCCCAAGTGGCCGACACGATTATCGAAAAAGCAGTACAAGCGTACAAGGCGGCGGAAGCGGCCCGACGGGCCCGGGACTTAGTACGACGGAAATCGGTTCTGGAATCCTCACCTTTACCGGGTAAATTGGCTGATTGTAGCGAAAGAGACCCAGAAAAGTCGGAAATTTACATCGTTGAAGGGGACAGCGCCGGCGGCTGTTTTCATGGTGATACAGAAATCGCCCTTGTCGATGGACGCAACCTCAGTTTTAAACAGCTAGTGACCGAACAAGCCCAAGGAAAGGAACATTTTTGTTATACCATTCGTGACAATGGCACGATCGGGGTTGAACGAGTTATTAATGCCCGCATCACCAAAAAAGACGCAGAAGTAATTAAAATTACTCTCGATCATGGTGAAGCGATTATTTGTACTCCTGACCATCTTTTCCTGTTAAGAGATGGTAGCTATAAAGCTGCTGCGGCTTTAACTCCAGAAGATGCTTTAATGCCTTTGTATCGGAAATTGTCCGATCTTCGTGACCCCGGAATCACCATTAACGGTTATGAAATGGTCTGGAATCCCGCTTCCGATTCTTGGTTGTTCACTCATGTGATCGCTGATTGGTATAATCGTTGGCAGGGAATTTATCAACTCGAAGATGGAGAACATTGTCATCACATAGACTTCAATAAACTGAACAATAATCCCTCCAATCTTCAAAGATTATCCATTCAAGATCATTTGGAATTACATCGTTATCACATTCAGAAAACTTTACATCGTCCTGAAGTGATCGAAAAATGTCGTCAACTTCGTCAGACTGATGAATTTCGCTTGATGATGAGTCAACGAATGTTAGAACCAGAAACAAGGCAAATTTTATCAGAACAAGCCAAAGCACAATGGGAAGTAGCAGCATATAAAGCCTACATGACCGAAAAATGGCGCACTTTCTACAATACAAATGAGGAATACCGCCGACAAAATGCCGAACAACTTTATCAAGCACAACAGCAATATTGGAGTAACCAGACAAATCGCCAAGCACAAGCGGATAAAGTTCGTCAATACTTTATCGACCATCCTGAACAGCGTCAAGTTTATTCTGAAACTGCCAAACAACAATGGCAAAATCAGGATTTACTATCATGGCGACGGGAGAAAACTAAAGAACAATGGACAGGGGAATTTCGTTCAAAACGTCGTGATGCTTTGAATAAAACTTACTATCAAAAAACCCTAGCGACCTTAAAACAAATTGAGATTGATCGAGGTTATATTGATTTGGAAGCTTATCAAAAATATCGGCTTCAGACGCGGGATAAATCAATATTGCGATTTGATTCTTTCTGTGATCGCTACTTTGATGGTGATAAAAATAAAGCCTTAGAAGCGGTGGCTAATTACAATCATCGAGTTGTGGCGATCGAGCGATTAGAAACAAGATTCGATGTCTATGATATCGAGGTTCCTCATACCCATAACTTTGCCCTTGCTTCCGGCGTTTTCGTCCATAATAGTGCCAAACAGGGGCGTGATCGTCGTTTTCAAGCGATTCTACCTCTGCGGGGAAAAATCCTCAATATCGAAAAAACCGATGATGCCAAAATCTACAAAAATACGGAAATTCAATCCTTAATTACAGCCCTTGGTTTGGGGATTAAAGGAGAAGATTTTGACCCCTCACAATTGCGCTATCATCGCATTGTTTTAATGACTGATGCTGATGTGGATGGCGCACACATCCGAACTTTGTTGTTAACTTTCTTCTATCGTTATCAGAAGAATTTAATTGATCAAGGTTATGTATATATCGCCTGTCCTCCTCTCTATAAATTGGAACGCGGTAAAAATCATTCCTACTGCTATAGCGATCGAGAATTACAGCAAAAGATAGCGGAATTTCCCTCTAATGCTAACTACACAATCCAACGTTTTAAAGGGTTAGGAGAAATGATGCCCCAACAACTTTGGGATACCACCATGAATCCCGAAACTCGCACTTTAAAACGGGTGGAAATCGAAGATGCAGCCAAAGCTGAGGAATTATTTACCATTCTTATGGGCGATCGAGTTGCCCCCCGGCGAGAATTTATCGAAACCCACGGATCACGTTTAAATCTTACCGATTTGGACATTTAAACAGTAACTTGGGGCTGTGTTAGTCTAGGCTAATACAGCCCGATCATATTCCCTAAATCCAGTTACTGAAAATCGATTATTCATTACCGATTCGACTGACTTCAAATATAGCTTACAAGCTTTTTTGCCCAACCCTCGTTAATCAGCCTCTTGTTATAAGTAAAAATTATAATTTTATAGATAAATAATTAAAATATTTAAATATTTTAGCCAATCAGTTAAATGTAACAATGAAGTTACGATATCTAAGTTTTCCCAGAATTTGCCAAAATTTGGCTGTAAATTGGGATTGCCTACATTTATTAATATGGTATGATCGTGGTATGCTGTGGGCTTAGTTTAAGCATTAAACCTCAAATCAACGGAAAACCGAGACAATCAGGGGACTGTATCGATTGCCTTCCCCAAAAAAGGCCGCTAAAGGTGACATTTTTTTTGTGAGGCAATTTTTGAAGTTTTGTAAAGGGTATTGACTTAAAGCCAGAATTGTGCAAGCTGTACTGGATTGGAACTGTGGATTGAGAATTTTAGTACAAATGCTTAAACTTCCTCTCCCCTCTCCGGCGCAGTCTTAACGAGCAATTTAGATAGTCAACAGCTGAGAGAGTTTTCCTACTAATTAGCCTCAGGACGAGAACTACCTGAGATCGATCGAAATGGGATTTAATAAAAATAAGGCCGCATGACTAGCCATTTCTGCCGATAAATAAATCTTTTTATATTTAATAATCCCCGTTTCTAGAAAAGAATCCCTTAACATGGCTTTTGTCCCACTATTAAAGTCCGCTTCGTAAAAAACTTCTTTAATTCCCGAAGAAATAATTAGCTTTAAACAGGAAATGCAGGGTTCTAAAGTAACGTAAATACTAGCACCTTGGGTAGAAATACCATGTTTAGCCGCTTGAGCGATCGCATTAGCTTCGGCATGAATTGCCCGAGAGGGAATTTCTCCAGATTCTCGACAGGTTCCCAAACCGGGATAACAAAAACCTTGGGCCGTACAATGAACTGTTCCCGATGGAGAACCATTGTAACCTGTGGCTAAAACCTGCCGATCTTTGACAATTACCGCACCGACGGGAAAAGCTAAACAGGTGGATCTGGTGGCGGCTAATTTAGCGATCATTAAAAAATATTCGTCCCAAGTCGGTCTTTTTTCTTCAGAGTTGATCACGGTTTTATACCAAGCTAGAAAAAGCGAAAAAGAGGGGATTATCTCTGATAGCTTATCATCAGATAACCTCTAAAAATTAAGAACGGGATGAGGTTAATAATTCCTGTTGAATGCGACGCAAATTTTCGATTCTTGCCTCGGTGGATGGGTGAGTAGCGAATAAATTAGCCAGAAACTGCCCCGAAAAAGGACTGCTAATTAACAGAGGTTCAAAGGCAGGATTGGCATTTAAGGGCATTTGACGACCGATCGATTCTAAACGGGTTAAAGCCCGGGCTAAAGCTTCGGGATTCTCGGTCAAGCGGGCGGAACCAGCATCAGCCTCGAATTCTCTGGTACGAGAGATAGCCATCTGAATCACAGTGGCGGCAAGGGGGGCCAGAAAGATGGTAAGTAGTAAACCGATGGGATTGCCCCCTTGACGATGGCGAGAATTGCCAGCAAACAGGAAACCATAACTCAGCATTCTGGCGAGGTAGGAAATCGCCCCAGCAACGGTGGCCGCAACAGCCTGGGTTAAGGTATCCCGGTTACGGACATGAGTTAATTCGTGGGCGATAACTGCTTCTAATTCGTCGGCGGGCAGCAGGTTTAAAATCCCCTCGGTAACGGCGACCGCGGCGTGTTCGGGATCTCTGCCAGTGGCGAAAGCATTAGCGGCGGGGGTGGGGACGATATAGAGTTGCGGCGTGGGAATATTGGCTTGACGAGAGAGGTTTTCTACCATTTGGTAGAGTTCGGGGGCTTGTTGGCGGCTGACCGGTTGGGCTTGGTAAGCGGCCAGAGCAATGCGATCGGAGAAGTACCAAGAACCGATATTAGTAATAGCGGCAATGACTAAACCAATTAAAGCACCACCCTGACCACCGATTGCGTAGCCAATAGCGACAAGTAAACCGGCTAGTAAACCCAATAAAGCAACAGTTTTAAGCTGATTCATCTTTATTTATCTTAGGAAGTGGGAGATAGAGGAGATTTGGGGAGACCTTTCAGTTATCAGTAATCAGTGAATAATATTACTTAAAACTCATGACCTTAGTTAGTGAATAGTGGTTAGTAGTCACCAGCCTCTTCTAACTGATAACTGCTCACTGCTCACTGATTAAGGACTAGCATAAAAACTGAAAAAACCTCAAAAAATTAATAATAATTTAAATAATTTGACTGCTTGAGAATAATCTGATTTTGGCTAATAGCTAAACCCTGATGATCGGAAAAATAACAGAAATTCTTAAGAAGCTAAAGGGTTTAAATCCCCAGAGAGGGCATTGTAAAATGAAGCGGTTAGTTATCTACTAGAAGAGAGGACTTTTCCGTCCCAGCGACGCAATTCTATTGAAATATTTAACCCAAATTGCCAAGGAGACTGAGTTGTAATGTCTGTTAATTTTCTAGGAGTTGGTTTGTTTCACCCTCTCCTGACCCCTTATCTGGCCCTCCATATACCCGATGGTTTTTTGAGTCCATCGGTGAGTCTATTTACTTGGATAATTGCCGTCGTCCTGATTAGCTTTTCTCTCAAAAAAGTGCGCGGTCACTACGCTGAACGGGCTGTGCCTTTGATGGGAGTTTGTGCCGCCTTTATTTTTGCCGCCCAGATGATTAATTTTCCCATTCCGGGGGGGACTTCGGGACATTTGTTAGGGGGGACTCTCGCGGGGGTTTTACTCGGTCCCTGGGCGGGTTCTCTGGTGATGGCGGTGGTTTTTATCGTCCAAGCTTTATTTTTTCAAGATGGCGGTTTAACGGTTTTAGGGGCGAATATCGTCAATATGGGTCTGATCGGGACGTTTGGCGGTTATTATCTCTATCTGGGGATTAGAAAAGCCCTTGGTTTTAATAGTTGGCGCAGTACGGCGATCGCTGTTGCCGTGGCTGCTTGGACAAGTGTGGTGGTGGCGGCATTGGCTTGCGCCCTGCAATTGGCTTTATCGGCGACTGTACCGCCTTTAGTCGCCCTTTTTACCATGTTATCTTGGCATATCCTCATCGGTATCGGGGAAGCGGTGATTACCGTTTTCGCTGTCGGTTATATCTGGCGAACTCGTCCCGATCTTCTCTACGATCCGCCCCATTCCCTTAATACCTCTGTTCCCCCAGCCTACGCTTCTCGTCAATAAAGCCATTAATTCGATGAATATTCGCAGAAACAGCCAATTTTTTCTAATTGGACTGGTATGTTCCCTAATTATCGCCGTTTTTCTTTCTCCCTTTGCCAGTCCCGATCCCGACGGACTCGATCGAGTGGCGGCAGACTTACAATTTAGCCAAAAAGAAGACCCTAAGTCCCTCGGTAATCAATTACCCTTCGCCCGAATTTTTGATGGTTATGCCCTCAAAGGTGTTCCCCAAGGTATCGCCACTCCCCTCGCCGGTTTTCTGGGAACTCTTGCCACTTTCGGCATCGCTTGGGGTATCGGTAAATTAGTCATTCCAAAATCCCAAAATCAGGAATAAGTAGATAGGAGTCGAGAAGTGGGGCATTTAGCTAAAATTTCCCTAAACCCCTATATCCCTATATCCCCTTTCTAACTGATAACTGATAACTGATCACTGATAACTGATCACTGAATAAATGCTACACATTGCCACTTTTTCTCGCGAAAATGAGTGCCAAAATTTCGTTTTTTGGCAGAAACTTGCGCCCCACACCCGGGTTTTAGTTACTCTTTTGTTAGTTTTTGCCACAGCCTTAACTCCGAATGGTAGTTGGGGAACTTGGGGGATTTACGGATTAGGATTAATTATTTTAATTCTGATCAGTCGGGTGAGTATTGCCGTACTTTTACAAAGAGTAGCGATCGAATTTGTCTTTATCGGTGTGGTTTTATTGGGAACCCTTTTTCGCGATGGCGGCGAAATTCTTTGGTCTTGGGGATTTTTGCGGGTAACTAGCGAGGGATTGCTGGTTTTAGGCAGTGTCGCCCTAAAAGCTTTTCTCTGTCTTTGTGCGGTCAATATTCTGGTTTTAACGACAGGGATTCCCGACCTGTTGCAAGCATTAGTTACCCTCAAAACTCCCCCTTTATTGGTGGCAATTTTGGCTTCTATGTACCGTTATTTAGCTGTTTTGATCGCTGAATTTAATTCCATGCGAAGGGCAGCAATTGCGCGCAATTTAATGAGTAGTCCCCGATGGCAAAGGTTGCTAGTGGGACAGATGATCGGCTCTTTATTTATCCGTACCTACGAACGGGGCGATCGCATTTATCAAGCCATGTTATCGAGGGGTTACACCGGTTCCCTGCCTTCTGTACAGGTTCCCCAAAACAAGCTGAACGATTATCTCGCTATAATTGGCATAGTAATTCTGATCCTCTGGGGTCAAATGATACATCTACTCAGGTAAAAGTCTCGTTTTTCATGCACCACAACCCGATTTTTATTGAAAACCTAGTTTATACCTATCCTGACGGTACAGAAGCGTTAAAGGGTATTAATTTAGCCATTGAAGCTACGGAAAAGGTGGCTTTAGTCGGGGCAAATGGATCGGGAAAATCCACCTTATTGCTGCATTTTAACGGTATTCTCCCGCCGCAAACCGGTAGAATCACCGTCGGTCCTTACCAAGTTAAACCGGAGAATTTAGAAAATATCCGCAATTTTGTCGGTTTAGTCTTCCAAAACCCCGACGATCAGCTATTTATGCCCACTGTCTGGGAGGATGTGACTTTTGGCCCGATGAATCAGGGAATTCGGGGAGAGGATTTAAACCATCGCTGTCATCATGCTTTACACGCGGTGGGATTGGATTCCCAGCATTATGGTAAGAGAAACAGTCAGAATCTATCGGGGGGTGAAAAAAAACGCGTGGCGATTGCGGGGGTTTTAGCCATGTTGCCCCAGGTCTTAGTTTTTGATGAACCTAGCGCCCAACTGGATCCCCGCTCCCGTCGGCAATTAATACAACTGTTAGCCACTTTACCCCAAACCCAAGTCATCGCCACCCACGATCTCGATCTGGCTTTAGAACTATGCGATCGCACAGTGGTGTTAAGTCGTGGTCAGGTGGTGGGAGAGGGAGAAACCGCTAAGATTTTAAGTAATCGGGAATTTTTGGAACAACACGACTTGGAAACACCCCTTTGTTATAGTCGTCCCTACTGTGCGATCGCTGATGCGCCCTCACAAGTCAGTTATCAGTGATCAGTTATCAGTTATCAGTTATCAGATTTGAGTTATCAGTTTTCAGTTATACTAAATCCGTTGAGTATAGGCTACTTATAGAGGAGAGGCAAAAGGCAACAGGCAACAGGAGGAATAAATAATCAGTCTTTAATAACCGGATTTGGTATTAGAAAGGGGATAGGGAACAGGGATTTAGGGATTTCGGGGTTTCGGGATTTCGGGAAATTTTAGCTAAATGCCCCACTTCCCACTCTCCTATACCTTTTAAACAGCATTTAGTCTGATTGAGATAGTCAACAGCTTACCGCTACTTAGCGGTTAATTTTTGGGATTCTAAGGGAGAATGATGTAATAACATTAATTGATTTTCTTGTCAGATTTCGATAGCATAAGCAAGGCCAGAAGTATCGCTAAATTCAACTTCAAAAACATTTGGCTCATAGACTTCTACAATTGTTCCCACTTGCCCGCGATATAATCCCAATTGGGGTAAGTCTTCTAATAAAGCAACCACATCTAAGAGTTTCATTTCCTTATCTCCTTATCTCCTTAAAGTACATAACAAGTAACTAAACGGGGAAAATTTTCATCATTTCTGATTATCCAAACACTGGGAATAATAGCCGTTTTGTTTTGATGATTCAGGGGAAAGTCAATCATATACTTTTGTCCATATTGATTGATTTTATCGGGAATAGCATCATAGGTTTTAACGGCTTCTAAAAGTGCGTTTTTAAGAAATTGAACGTCATCAATATCTAAGTTTAAGGCGGATTGAAAAACACGGGATTTATGCCGTCCATCGGCATGATTTAGATTTAGGGAATAACCAGTTAGTTTGTGATCATCTATGATGGTACTTTCAGGATGAGGCAGTTTCACTTCCCACAAAAAACGCCGCTCTCTTAGTTTGGTTAGATTAAATGTAGCCTAGCATATACTTTTCTGTTCGGTTATCCCGAGAGAATTAAGGATAAACTGATGTCTGATGCACAATTTAGAGATTTATTATCGGTTTCTTGCATAATGAGAGAGGACAAAAGCGAGAAAGTCTGACCGAAAATTTGGGTACAAGCCCCGCCCTTTAGTGTAGGGTCGGGCGGCTTTAAATAAATATGTATTGTCAACTTAAGGAATTTTGTGTTAAGATATTGATAGTCGGTCAAGCATTG
>SFAU01000062.1 GCA_007096045.1 Microcystis novacekii Mn_MB_F_20050700_S1
AGGAATCGGAGACGACGTTTTGGTCTGAGATTTAATTTAATCGCTGGCATTTACAACTACGAACTTGCTTTAGGCTATAATCAAGTAGCTGAATAAGACTTTTGCAGGAGGTCTATTCAAAGGATCGAGGGAATTGTTAGTCACGGCGGGACTCCTTACAGAATGCCACCACCATACTAGGTTAAGTAACTAATAACAGCTAAAAAACTTCCAATTTAATCAATATTTCCAGCGAAGACAACAATTGAAAAATGTTAGCCCAATTAGCCGTCCTCGCTCCCGTCGCTTTTGCTCAAGTGGTAGAATTTGGCCAACGATTCAATTCCCCAGTTGGAAAATTGCGATCGCATTGATGGTCTTAACTCGCTTGGGATTCGGTTTGCACATGGTAGTAACTGGAGATGTCACCCAAACCGATTTACCGCAACCACAGGAATCGGGGTTAATTGCCGCTCAAAAAATCCTCAAATCAGTAGAAGGGATCGCTTTTTCTTACCTATCGCGGGCCGATGTGGTGCGTCATCCCTTAGTACAAAAAATCGTCTCAGCTTACGAACAGCACGAAAAATAACCGATTATTGAGATAGTCGCTCTTGTACTCTGGCCAGAGGGTTAGCAAGATGTCTAATTAACGTCAGTTCGGGATAAGGGTGGAAAGAAAAGGCGGGGGCTAGTAAGCTGAAAAATATATAAACTCAGCACCCCCAACCCATCTACGTCTAGTCTAGAAGCTCTTTTCTGTCATGTCGACGACGGATGCCGTGTATTTGAACCTAAATTAGAACAGACAAGGCTTTGTCCCGATAATAAAGCTCGTAAACGCAGCAAAATCTTGACTTTAAGCGAAATTATGACCATCTTGATCCCTTTCCATCAAAACCACTACCGTAATTTTCAACATTTCTACCTCGACCATGTTTGCGTCTACTGGCGACAAGAGTTCCCTCAACTGCCTAGCTATCCCTCTTCTGTCAGAAGGGGAGAGTTAGAATAGAGATAAAAGCCCCGAAAGTGAGAGGTGGTCTATGGTTAAGCCACGTCCCGACCAAAAAACAGTCTCGATAGTAGATGAATACTGCTCCCTGTATCGAGAGCTATTTCCCGAAGTGAGAAGTTACGAGTATTTCAAATACCTGCATATCGGTCTGCTCTCGGAGATAAAAAGAAAGACCTTGCCGGCGATAGCGAGAGAGGTAGGATTAGAAAACGAACAAGGGTTACACCATTTTTTGACGAGTTCACCTTGGTTAGCCAAGGCGCTGAAAGAAAGGAGACTAAAATAATATTATCCGTGTTAGTGGAAAGAGAAATTACCGTAATAATAGACGAAACAGGGGATAAGAAGAAAGGAAAAACGACAGATTATGTGAAAAGACAATACATCGGAAATATCGGAAAAGTAGAGAAAGGGATTGTGAGTGTCAACCCATAATGGGTTGATTGAAGGTATGACCATCCCGTTAATAAGCGAGTTCTACAAAACAAAAGAAAGATTAAAAGAAGGAGATACCTATAAAAGTCAACCAGAAATCGCAGCGGGGATAGTGAAAGAGTTGCCAGAGAAAGGATTTAAAATTAAGCGAGTGTTAGCGGATAGCGAGTACGGGGAAAGCGAGGGTAATTTCTTGATTGTCCTCGAAGAATTAGGAAGAGAATATGTGGTAGCGATTCGGAGCAACCACTCGTTACTAATGGAACCCAGGCAGAGAGTCCGAAGAAATCGATGGCATATTTTTGACCATATTCCTAGTGATGGAGAGAGAGAGAAACGGTATATTAGAGAGATAATTTTTGGAAAAAGAAGGAAGTTAATATCCTGGGAGATCACGACAGATAAAGAGACGATATCCGAGGAAACGACCTGGTATGTCATGACGAGAATCGAGTGTCTAAGTGTTGAAGAAGTGGGCAATATTTACGGGGAGAGGACGTGGGTAGAGTACGGTTTCCGGGAAAGTAAAAACGAATTCGGATGGTCAGATTATCGTCTAACCCATTATAGCGACATCGAAAAATGGTGGGAGCTAGTCATGAGTGTGTACCTAATGGTTATATCATTTTTCAAAAGTGATGACAGACTTAGTTGATTATTCCAAAGCGCAATTCCGCTCTCGGACAGGAATTGCACTTTTAGACGTTAGTCACGACTATTGAAAATTGGTATTAGCCTTCAAGGGTCAGTTTTTCAAGAGCGAGAGCAAAAAGAACATCGGTCATCCGACCAGAAAACGGCCAGAGCAATTGTGAACACTCATCCTTGGTGGTCTGTAGGGAAAGGAGGTCAAGATAACCTAAACAATATTCGATTATTTATTGAGCCTTTCGGTTACTTGAATCGTTTAAAATCTTGGCTCTGTGTTTTCTTTACTCCCCGACTAATTCACTACTTTTCTTTTCTATATACCCAAATTAATCGATTTATCGACTCCCTATTAGAATTCGTTTTTCCCTGTCATTTCTGTCTTCCCGTTCCCTAGAGTGACAGAAGAGGAATATGTATGGCTGATTTGTAATCAGCCGGTCGCGGGTTCAAATCCCATCACCAGCTTCTCGGAAAACCGTGGGATTGCGGAAATAGACTCTGCTCGATTTCCACGGTGACATATCTGGCCTAGGGCAACCCGATCGCTGACTCCTAGCGGCGGATAGCTTCAAGATAACTGATTGTGAGATAATGTTTGATCTAACTTGTAATTTTTGACTTGCATGACCATCGTTACCGAAGCCTTAACCGAGTTGGAACCAGTCATAAAAACCACCTTTACCGTCGAGGAAATTCGCCAACTACTGCCCCATCGTTATCCCTTCGCCCTAGTTGATCGCATTATTGACTATCTACCCGGTCAAAAAGCCGTTGGCCTAAAAAATGTCACGATCAACGAGCCTTTTTTTTCCGGTCATATTCCCAATCGTCCCTTGATGCCGGGGGTGTTAATTGTTGAATCCATGGCCCAAGTGGGGGGAGTAATTTTGACGCAATTGCCCGGGATGAAAGGGAAATTTTTTGCCTTCGCTGGCATTGATAAAACCCGTTTTCGTCGTCCTGTGGTGCCGGGGGATCAATTAATCATGACGGTGGAATTATTATCCTTCAAGATGAATAAAATTGCTAAAATGCAAGGGGAAGCAAGAGTCGATGGGCAATTGGCCGCTCAGGGCGAAATGATGTTTTCCGTCTTTGATTGACCTATGAATTTTGATCGAGATCGTCTCCGACAAGAACTAAATTTATTTGCTATTCTAGGTGCTTTTATCACCAATATTTTCGCTAATATTTTCCCTCTCAACGGCGAAAATATCGGGGCTATCTCGAACACAGTTTTTCAAGATGTCTTAATTATTCCCGCTAATTATGCTTTTGCTATCTGGGGATTAATCTATCTGGGTTTAATTAGTTTGGGAATCTACCAGGCTTTGGCTTTAAATAAAACTGAACCGCGTTTGCGTCGGTTAGGCTACGAATTAGTCCTCGCTAGTGCTTGTCAGATTCTCTGGGTAATTCTCTTTCAATCACGTTTTTTTACCCTGTCTTTACTGGCAATGCTAGGCATTTTAATTTCTCTCATCCGGCTTTATCTTCGCTTAGAAATTAATCGCTTTATTGTCAATCGTAAACAGGGTTTATTAGTTAATGCTCCTATTAGTATCTATTTCGCTTGGATTACCGTAGCCACGATTGTCAACGTCGCTTCGGTGCTAGATTGGATCGACTGGCAGCGATGGGGTCTAACCGACCAGATCTGGACGGTAATAATTCTGGTTATCGGGGCGATAATCGCGATTTTAGTCGGTTTAAACCGAAAAGATCGGGATTTTATCGGGGTGTTTATCTGGGCTTTTTTGGCGATCGCTGTTAAACAGATTTCTCGGCCTCTAATTGCGATAACAGCAATTATATTAGCGATTATCCTAGCTTTTCTAGTTTTTCGTGGCAGTTTTACCCCTCTGAGTCGTTAAGGTGCGGGATCACAGCGAATTTCGACAATAAAGCCATCGGGATCGTAGAAGTAAACCCCCCTCCCAGTCGGCCTGGTCACGGGTCCACTAGCAATGATAATTCCCTGACTTTGCAGCACTTCTAGGGCAAAATCGAAGCATTCGGGGGCAATATCGAAGGCTAAATGGTTAGCACGGGTAAAAGCGATTTCGGGATTGTCGTCGGCAGGGGTTAAATCTGGTTGCCAAAATAGGTCAATTACTGTACCATCGGGGGTAATGAAATTGGCCACTTTTCCCTGGGCAACTAATTCTTTTAAGGTAGTGGGAATTTTTTCCCCCACTAATTCCTCTAAGCCTAATATTTCCCCATAAAAATGACGAGAAGCATCCATATCCTTGACGTTGAAAGCGATATGATGGACTTTTCGCAGTTGACCGATTTTGAGTTTTTTTGCGGTTATGGAAGGGCTAATAGTCATCTTAGTTGTCAGTTATCGATAAAGGGGTGGGAAGTGGGAAGTGGGAAGTTTTTTCAGTAAACAGTGGACGGTGAACTGATAACTGATAATGATAACTGATAACTGATAACTGATATAGCTGAACTTCCTCCATACATATATACCATAATAGCCGAAAACCCTTATCCATCAATGGATGCACCTCTTAACATTTCTTAGTGTACCCATGTAATTTGTAACATTTTTTAATGGACAAGAATTCTCTCCATTTGCTAAAATGATAGCCATGTACATAGAAAAAGTTCCTAACCGTAATTCTCCCCCTGCCGTTCTTCTTCGAGAGTCCTACCGAGAAGGAGATCAA
>SFAU01000063.1 GCA_007096045.1 Microcystis novacekii Mn_MB_F_20050700_S1
AAAAACTGGCAAGAATTAACCGATTTAGTTAGGGATATATCAGAAGAAAATTTACCCTTAGATTTGGATAACCTCAATTCAGAAACAAACCCTTGGCAAAATCCTCAACCAAAGACTGAAATTGAGTTAAATAATCCCTCAGGGAAAAACTGGCAAGAATTAACCGATTTAGTTAGGGATATATCAGGAGACAATTTACCCTTAGATTTGGATAACCTCAATTCAGAAACAAACCCTTGGCAAAATTCTGGACAAAAGACTGAAATTGAGTTAAATAATCCCTCAGGGAAAAACTGGCAAGAATTAACCGATTTAGTGAGGGATATATCAGGAGACAATTTACCCTTAGATTCAGCAACAGCGGCTGATATTATCTCTCAGTCTGCTGAGATGTTACCAATTTCATCCCAAGTTTTACAGCAATCCAGAGAAAAGTTATATCATCAAATTAATAATATTAACAGCAACTTTTATAATATTCAAGAAACAGAATTAGAAATCAATAAACAGGAATCTGAAAATCAATCTTTCAATCAACAACCTAGCCTTCAAGATACTGAACAACAAGCAATCGATCTAGATTATATTCTAGAAACTCTACAAACAAAAATTAATCAAGAATATCGACGATTTTATGGAGGTTAAATATGGCAATTGAAATCGCAGGAATTCAACTGAATCGAGTACATAAAATCGAGACAATCGAGCAAAATAACTTTGTCTATCACCAAATTCCGGGAAAACAGGGAAACCTAGTCCAGAATTTTGGTAGAGATTCGGTAAAATTACAAATCAAAGGCATTTTTTATGGCAATAAATACTTGGCTGATTTAGAGAAATTAAGAAAAATTTACAAAGAGCAAAAACCAGTTGAATTTATTGCTGAAATTATCGGACAATCCTATTTTAGTCAAGTGATTTTAGAAAGGTTTGCCGTTGTTCAATCTGCCACAGAACCCGAGCAATTTAGCTATACTTTAACCTTAGCTGAATATGTCCCTCCAACTCCTAGTCAAACAGTTGTACAAGGGGCTTCTGTTAATGCTAATATTAAAGCAGATGCTGCTAGTTTTATGACCGTTGCTATGCTACCAGATGCTTTACAATTTGGTTCAATTCCAGCAATTACTAATCCGATAGAACCCTTGAAAGCTTCTCTCGATCCTATCAAAGAAGCAACTAGCACTCTTGATGGTAATCTTAGTGATTTAAAATCACTCTTTAACCTTTAGTGAAAATATGGTGTTCTTTAGGATTTTTGAGATTTTCCTCCCACAGTCTCCACACTCCCCTCCCCATTATAACTTTATTGACAGTCCCCCGACACCTGCTATAATGATTACCAGAGGTTTTGATAACAGTTCCATTTTCTCTGAAATCCTTGATGTCCTACGACTTTTCAAAGAGTCGGGGATTAGCTCTAAGTTTCGCACTGTATCACCTAACTGTCAGCGCATAAAAAATGTGACGATTTGTCTCAGACGCTCGGATTATTAACCATTACTTTAAATAAAAATTATGAGTTTAGCAATTCTCGATCAAATCCAAACCCTTGATGTAGATTCACAAGCAACTTTTGCGGAAGCGGGAAAACCTTTTACCGATTCTCAGAAATCAGTTAAGGATAATTTAGGGGGAAAAGTTCCCCCTCTTCCTTCCTCAGATTTAACCAATAGCTTTGATCAAGTAACTCAACAAATTACTAGCAATCCGATAGAAATTCCTACAGCACCTTTTTCTGTGGCTGAAATTCAAACACAGATTACGGGAAAATTAGGCGATATTTCTAGCATTAGTATAGACACTTTAACCCAGTCAATTCCGACTAATCCAGGTGCAGATACTTTTAAAGGATTAGCTGTCACAGATCAAGTTAATAGTTCTCTTAGTAGTTTAACTTCATCTATTACTGGTAATGCTAATTTTGGTCAACTTGGTATTCCCAAAAATCAAGCAGCTCCCTTTGACGAGTTTCAAGAGTTTCTCAATAATGCTCAAGCTTTTCCGGGTAAAGTTTTAGATGCTATTATTAAAGCCTTTAAAAATTTTATTGATAAATTATCTAATCCAGACGAATGGTTAGATCGGCTTAGTTCTGACGCTTTAACTGAAATTTTTGTTGAACAAATTCAAGAACTTAATTATATCTTACCTAATGGAGCGATTCAACTCTATACCTTACAACTTAATCAACAGACTCAACTTTATAAAGATTATCAAAATTTTCTGAAATCTCTCGATCCTAAAACTTTAAGCCGTGCCAAAATTATCCCCTTAAGACAACAAATCAAAAGCTGGTTATCGGAGGTTAACTCTCAAGGAGAACAGATTGATTTAGCAGTTAAAAATCTTAATTCTTTTGATATTGATAAGTTTTCTCCGCTCTTAGCAAATCTTCCCAATAGTGCAGGGGGACAAATTGAAACTCTTTCCAAAATGTTTCAAGGTATAGAAAATTTTGTCAATAGTTTAAAAGAACGGATTACCACAGTCACAGAACAACTAAAAACCTTCATTACAAAAATACAAGATTTAATTAATCAGGCTATTACCAAAGTCAGCGAAATCGGGAACAAGATTTTAAAAGCGATCGCCGATAAAATTGAACAAGCAGGAAAAGCTTTAGATCAGGTTCAATCCTATCTCACTAATACTATCAATAAATTAGTTGATTTTGTTGAACAAACAGCAGCAAAATCTGATGAGATTGTTAAACCTTTAAAACAAGCGGTCAATCAATTTGCTAATACTGCGGTACAAGGTATTGAAACAGTAGCGCAACAAATTAAACAGACAACTCAAACAATTGAGAAATCTTTAGATGAAGTAAATAAAAAAATTACTACTGAACTTAGTCAGGAACAATTAAAAGCAAAAATCAAGGAACTTCTGGGTAAAGTAACAGGTGTTTTACAAAGTCAACCGGTTAAAGATGCTTTAAATAAAGCTGATCAAGGTATCGAGCAAGTGGTGGCTGCTTTACAGAAAGTTTCCCTTGAACCTGCTTTTCAATTGGCAGTTACTCAAACCAATAAATTAGAAGGAGAACTCAAAAAAATAGATGTTTCTACCATGGGAACTGCACAAAAAACCGCCTTAAAAGTGGGGGTCAAAATTCTCCAAGAAATTGATGTTCCTGGGGTAGTTAATCCCGAACTAACAGCAGCTTTTGATTCCCTTTTAGATCCGGTTGTTGGGTTAGTAGATTCAATTCAAGGAGAAATTAAACAAGTTGATGAACAAGTTAAATCTTTTGCTCCCGGAACCTTAGTCAAGACTTTTCTTGATCCTTATATTCAATCTCTAGTGACGGAACTCAATAAATATAAACCTTCTGTACTTTTAGAGACAGTTAAACAACTGTATGAAACCTTACTAGAAAAGTTGGAAATTTTGAATCCTAATCAGCTTTTAGAACGTTTAGAAGAACTTTATGAAAAATTACTTGCAGTTGTTGACTCTCTCTCTCCTGAGAAACTCACACAGTTCTTGACGGAAAAGCTAAATGCACTGAAAAGCATCTTAGATAACTTACCAGTTGAACAATTGATCAATAAAGTTATTGAAGCCATCGGTGATGTGGAAAAATTGTTAGGTGGTTTAGGATTAGACAATGTGTTAAATTCTGGTTTTTGGCAAACTTTAGAAGAAATTTTGAGCCTTAACCTCCGAGAACAAATTCAACAGGTAGATACCATTAAAGCCAAAATTGTAGAACGGGTTAATAACATTGATGAAACTAAGTTGATTGCTGCGTTAACCAGCTTACGCGCTAATCTTACCAACTATGCAACGGATCCTAACATTGCGATCAGTAACGCCAAAAATGAGTTAAAACAAGCTTGGGATAATTACCAAGAAGCAGCCAAAAACTTTACTACTCAGTGGGAGCAGACAAAGCCACTTTTAGATAATTTTAATCCCCCCCCAGAATTTGCAGTAGATTATCGCGACTTGTTAACTCGTATGACTGATTTACGTCAAAGATTAGTTACTGCAAAAGTCACCAATAATCCTGAAACAAAAGACCTAACTGCTTCGTCAACTCCCACCAAAGAAAAGTTAGACAACTTACTGAAAAGTGCTACAGCGCGAAGTGATGAACAAATTATTGCTGATTTGAAAAAAGTCATTCCTAATGAAATCGAATCTCAGTTGACAGGTCCAGTCAAAAGGATTCTTAGTACCTTGGATGAAATTCTCGCTCAACCCCGGACTGTCTTAGCAGAAATTAAGAAAGTCATTCAACGCTTGCAATCTGCTCCTACAGAAATCGCCAACATTCTGAAAAATTTAACCGCTGATTTTGGTAAACTTATTCGAGATTCGATCAATAAAGTTAAAACTGCTATTGATGGTACTGTAAATAAAGTTATTGATTCCCTGGAAACAATTTACAAAGAGATTCGTAATAAACTTAAAGAACTAAGACCTTTGCTGATTCTAAACTCCTTCTATGATGTCAGTGATTTTAAAGGTGGTACTGTGGTAAATATCTTGACAAAATTACGGCGTAAAGAGCCATTGGATGCAGTTTCAGCCTACTTCTGGACAACTCTCAATGAAACCCAAAAAGCTTTGCTAGAAAATGCTGATCCCAACCAACCAGGAACGCAAAAAGCTCTTTTTAATGCTCTCAATAAATTACTAACAGATGTAAATTTCTATGGTGCTGAACGTTTCAAATTAGTTGCTGAAAATCTTCCCCAAGAGGCTAAAGATTTAATTGCTAAACCGCAGCGCAGTGAACTAGAAACTATTCGCTTAAATCGCTTACTTCTAGAAACAGCTTATCCTGAAATAATTCTGAGCTTACAATCAATTTATCCATTTTTCTTAGGAAAATTGAAGGATATTTATCCCACCGAAATAGTTAAAAAACTAGATCAACTTCATGCTAACATTGTCAAACTCATCCTTGATATTCCTAAAGCTTTAGAAGGTGCGCTTAATGATGAATATCAAAAAGTAGTAGCTGCTTATCAAGAAATACGCCAGAAAATTGATCGTATTTTTAAAGCTTTAATTGAACGATTATATGGATTGGAAAGTGAGTTAGGTATCGGATTAGAAGATGTCAGTGATGCTTACCGAAGTTTATTAGTAGCTATTCCCGTTTAAGGAGGTCAAATTAAGTTTATGAATCAACCTCTACAGGTTAACTATAAAGTAACGATTGGTACTACCACTTATACGGTTGATGATTCATCGTTGGTTTTAAACTTGCGGGTAAGTTCTTCATTGAATATTCCTGTAAATTTATGTCAGATTTCCCTCAGTCTTGCTGATTTGTTGGCTCCCTCTCTGGATGAATCGATAACGGTTAAATTAGGAAGTAATTCTCAATTAAGCCAGGTTTTTCAAGGTAAAATTAGCCAGATAAAATGGCAGGTTGATCAGGTAAATATTGAAGCTATGAGTAGTTTTAGTAGCTTGACGAAGGCAAAATTTAACCTCCTCTATGAAAAATCCTTTGCTGGAGATATAGTTAAAAATATTGCTCAAAATAGATTGGGGTTGGAAGTCAAGCAAGTTGACAATGGGATTAAATTTCCTGTCTATGTTATCGGAAATCAGCAGACAGTTTATGAAAATTTACAAATCTTAGCTCAGAAGTGCGGCTTTGATCTGTATGCTAATATTGAGGATAAATTAGTTTTTGCTCCCTATAAAACCTCAAAAAAACATAAATTCGAGTATGGAATTAATCTTCTTGCTTGGGAACAGATGGAGGAAAATCCTTTGCAATCTGGGGTAGAAGTTTATGGTGAAAGTCCCGCTAGTCAAGGACAAGGGGAAAAAGCTGTATCTTGGCTCACTAAAAAAGAGGTTAAAGGAACTGATGGCAAAAAATCTTCAGCAACTTTGCAACTAGAAGATTCTACTGCTAGAACTCAAGATATTGCTAACAAAATTGCTAAAGCTTACTTAAAAAAATACCAGAAAAAACAAAAAGGAGTGATTAAAGTTGTGGGGGAACCTGAAGCTAAATTAGGCGACAGCATTGAAATTGCTAAAATGCCAATATCGTCGCTTAATGGTACTTTTAAAATTACGGGAGTAGAACATTATTTATCTCGTAACAAGGGATTTTATACTACTATTCACTGGGAGGAAGTCTAATGGATTCAATTGTCGGCGTAATGAAAAAAGTTGCTCAACAGGAAGCACAAAAAATCTACACTACTGAACTTGGTATTGTTACGGCAATTTTTCCCCATGCAGCAGAAAATGATCAAGATAATTATCAATGTTCAGTAAAATTAAAAAATAAAAAGCAGCCAGATGGAACTGATTTTGAACTCAGGAAAGTTCCCCTTGCTACTCCCCATTTAGGATGGGTAAATATTCCCAAAGTTGATGACCTGGTTTTGGTTACTTTTATTGGGGGTGATCTCAATTCTCCTGTGATTATTGGTCGTTTATACAATGATCAAGATCGGCCACCCGTCAACCAAGAGAAAGAATTTTTATTACAACATCCTCTGGAAAATGGTAGTCAAATTAAGATTGATAAAGATAGTGTGATTACCATTACCAGTAAAGATGAAAAAAGCATTGTGACAGTGAAGGACAAAGAAATCACAACAACTAATGAGAAATGCGAAATTAATCTTAATGATGGCGATATGACCTTAAAAACTCAACAGTGTAACATTACTCTTAAGGGAACTACTTTGACGATTGATAATGGGACTTGTAAAATTGAAATTGCTAGTGGAGGAATTACTATCGATGCAGCAAGTAGTAATCTGACTTTGAAAAGTTTAGGTGGGATAAAAATTGGCGATGCTGCTACTTCTAGTATCCAAGTTGGGGGGAGAGTTCCCGCCAATGCGATCGCTGATAATGATGACATTTTGTTAACAACTCATACCCATCTGGGAAATTTAGGTGCGCCTTGTCCGATTCTGGTTCCGACTGAAAAAATTAACTCAATTCAAGCTAAAGCAAGAAATACAAAAGTAGGATAATTAACTAAGTAAAATCGACAAAGAGGATTAAATTATGGTCAGACTTAAAGGCGCAAACAGCGATTATGAATATTCGGGTCAAACTGATGGAATTGTTGACAAAACGAAAGACAAACCAGAGCTTTTTCTTCAGATTTTTATCTGTCCTTATGATATGCCTAGTCGCATCGAAAAACCCTATAATGGTAAATGGTGCATAGGCACAGATCAGAATTGTCCCCACGAAGGGAATAAATCCGGTCATGCTCTTATTAATCTACATCAAAAGGAGGGAATTTCTTTAATTACTGACAACAATAATAAACTCTCAGTCACTCAGGAGGGTAATATTGAACTCATCCCCGCTAGTGGAAAAGTTATCATTAAAAGCGATAAAAAACCGAGTTGTTCTTTAACCCTGTTAGATCAAGGATTAGAAATCAAGCTAGAAAATGGCGCAGCAATTCGTTTTGATTTAGACGGTAACATTGAATTAAGTCCCGCTGATAATAAAACAGTGACAGTTAAAGGCAATCTTACCGTAGAAAAAGAAATTACTGGAAAACTTTCTTCCACTATGAAACAGGAATTAATTCAAGAAATCAAACAAAGCTTAAATAAATAACTAGGGGTTAAAATATGACCAGTCTCAATACATTTGATCTGCAATTAACACCGGGAGAACTAGGACAACAACAAGATCTTAATCGAGTTGATGGACGAAACAATCTATCTCAAGCTATTGTTAATAGATTTTATACTCGTCGGGGAGAATTGACAAAATTAGGACATCCATCCTATGGATCTCGCCTTTATTTATTAATGGGAGAACCCAATAACATTCGTACCCGTAAGCTGGCAGAACTTTATATCAGGGAATGTTTAGCTCAGGAATCTCGGATTGCTGAAATCAAGGAAATTAGATTTGAACCACCTTCCCGCGACTTAGACAAACGCAATGTTTTACTAACAACAATTATTTTGCAACCTGTAGGAGAATCTACCGATCTTAACATTCAGTTAGCCATCAATCTTTAGCCATAATTATCCTTTCACCAACACCAAGAATTAGATTATGACTTTTGAACCGAAAAAATTTGAAGAAATCTACACCAATATGGTGCAGAAATCCCAAGAAAAAGTTCCTACTTTGACAGATTTTCAGGTAGGTAGCGTTATTCGCACCATGTATGAATCTTTTGCTTATGAAATTGGGATACTCTACGAACAATTAAATCAAGTTTATCTTTCGGCTTTTATTGATTCAGCGGAAGGTTCACAATTAGAAATGTTGGTAGCTTTGCTAGGAATTCAACGGGGATTACCAGATTTTGCCGAGGGAACCGTCACTTTTCAACGGGATTTAGGAACCGACATAATTGAAATTCCTGTGGGAACTTTAGTGACTACAGAAGACAGTGAAAAATCAACGAAAAAAGCTTATACAACTATTGAATCTAAAATTTTTCCCGCCAATTCAAAAACTCTTGATGTTAAAATTCAAGCTGTAGAACGAGGAGAAGAACAGGTGACTAAGGAGGAGACAATTAATATTATGCCTCTCCCGATTACGGGAATTAAATCAGTCATCAATAAAAGTCCTATACAGTTTACTGGAAAGAAAACAGAAACCGATGAAGAATTACGAAAAAGAGCCAAAATTGTCCTGATTTCTTCTGGAAAAGCTTCTAATATTGCTCTAGAAAATGCACTTTTAAGTCAGCCAAGTGTTAAAGAAGTTAAACTGATTGAAAGGTTTAATGATCCTGACAAAAAATATGGTTTAGTTGACATATTTGTCGATGGCGTTGATTTTAGCAATGAAACTAAAGTTCAAAGTCTGAAAAGTCAGATTGATAAAGTTAGAGCAGCAGGAGTATTTGTTCGTTTACAGTCAGCTATCCTTGTTCCTATAGATGCTGTATTTAAGATTGAAATTAATCCAAGTATAAAAATATCAGAAATGGAGCGCAAGACCATAGAAAAATCTGTTGAAGAAAGCATCATTAATTATATTAGTCAAACAAAAATGGGACAACCCTTGTTATTTTCTCAACTAACTCGTCAAATTCTTTCTGTAACAAATGTCTATAATATAGAGCGTTTTGAAATTTGTACCTATGTTCCAACAGACAATGGCTCTATTCTCAGTACACCAACTCAATGTTATGCTGATAATGATCCTCGAAAGAAAATTGATATTGAGGAAGCGCAAAAAATCTATCTGCGTAAGATTTGGGTAACTTCACAAGTGAAAAGAGTTCCCATTGTAATTCGATTGAAAATTAATCAGGATATTCAATCTTCTAAAGAAATTATAAATAAATTATTGGAATATTTCAACAGTCTAAAATCTGGTGACTCAGTGAAAAAAGAAGATATTAAAAATAAAATTGCTGAAACTCAAATCAGTTTTGAAGACTTGAAGTTACAAGTACAACCTTCAGATTTATCATTTTTAGCATTAGCAGTAGTTACACCAGAAGAAATTAAATTGAGTTGTGCCGAAAAAGCAGAATTAGACGAAGCCAATCTGTTTATTTATCGTAACATTCTGCAAATTGTTGGCGCAGTTCAATTTACTCCTCCTAATACAACCAATGGTGAGGATAAAAATAAAATCAAGCAAAGAATTCTTGACAGTTTGAATGCTTATTTAGAGACTCTCAAACCCGAAGAAAATGTTGATATTAATATTTTTCAAAAAGAGGCGGAGAATGCTGTTAATAATATTTCAGTCAAAATCAATATAGACATAAACGATTTTATTACCGTGATTAACAATCAAGAAGAATTAAGAATCAATCAAAAGCAAATTGAAGTTAAACAATGGGAAAAAGCGCAACTTGGTAATTTTTGTGTAACTAGCGAGATTGAAAGTATCAAGATAGATATTACTAAATTAAGTTTAAAATTGGTAATTCCTAGTCCTCCTCCTAGCGGCTTCAAGTCAACAGATGTTATTGAACCAATACGAAAAGCTGTTACTAAAGCCATTCAAGAATTTCCGAGGCCGGAACAAGGGAAAAACTTGTCTTATACAAGTTTGCAACAAGCTATGCTTACGCCAATTAGTTCGCCAGAATTACAAAATTTATTGCGAGGCGTGACTTACATTATCGAAAATTTTGATTTAATAGCAACTTCTGAATGTGATAACCGCAGTCAAACAAGAAATATTAACAACAATAAAGAGATTCATGTTCGTTCCGTCGAAATAATCAAAGAAATCAACCCTCCAGCAACAGTAGAGGTGAAATAATGTTAAGCAGTGGACTGTTTTAACAATAAAAACCACAGAGACACGGAGGACAGAGAGTTTTTTGGTTGGGTCAGTCATCCGGATCTGATATAAATGCTTGCTGTAACTGGCCATACCTGCTATACTGATTTACATGGTTGTCGAGAACGGTCTCATTTCTCCCACAACCCCACTTTTCTACGACCCTACTCTCATCTTGTCCTAGACTGAGAAAACAATGACAATTAGTGGTAGAACAGCTAGTATTATAAGTCGGTTTCCCCACTTCTATCCTCCTGAAGATCCTAAGAGTTTTTTACCTCAATTTTTGGATGTTTTTGGAGAGATACTAGACGAAGTGGAGCAGGATTTAATCCGTGTCTTAAAATCTCATTTTATTAATACAGCAGACAACTTTGGTTCTCTGGGTTTCACCGCTACTCAAAAAGGAGATTTAGATAAAATCTTTGCTCTTATGTTAGCGGAATTGGGAGGAACATCCCAATTAACCACAGTCAATCCTGAATTTCAACCTAGGGATTTTACACAAATCTCCCTATTAGTGAAAGAATTGGTTGATTCAGAAAACCCTTTATCAAGTTATATTTTTACAAAAATTAAATTATTTGAAAATACAGAAAATTTAATCAATAAATATCATGTCAACAATTCCTACTTCTCCAAGTATTTTCAATTTCACTTATCACTAATTCTTAAGTTTATTATTGGAGAGGATGCTTTTACTAGCTATCTGCGCGATAAATTATCAGCAGAAACTAAGGAAAAATTATTCAATTATGATTGTTCAGCATCTGTTAACCCTGATCTAAATCTTGCATTAGTTAAGGAATTTAATAAGATTTTACGCGAAGAGCGTAATCTTTATAAATACTGGCAACAAAGAAATTTACAAATCAACCTTTTACAACAAATTAATCAAGGCGTAGAAGCAGTAAAAATAGTATTAGCTAGAGGATTGTATCGGCGTTTACCTCTAGAAATTCAAAGGATATTTTCTCGGACAAACCCGCCTTTTTACCCTCAAGATATTACCCCTGAAATTGAGATTGACTTAAAAAATCA
Organism: Microcystis novacekii Mn_MB_F_20050700_S1; assembly: GCA_007096045.1. GTDB lineage: Bacteria > Cyanobacteriota > Cyanobacteriia > Cyanobacteriales > Microcystaceae > Microcystis > Microcystis novacekii. Next base: position 11,278 of record SFAU01000063.1, read on the forward strand.
ATTAAAAGCTTTATTTAAAAATATCTCCTTTGTCAAACAATTACTTGCTGCAATTAATCAAGCTGAAGCAGCGACTACATTTTTATCAACCCAAGCAATCAACAGTTTATTAAAAATCAGCCAAATTAGTTTATCTAGTTTGTTATTGATTCCAGAGAATACCATCAATGTAGAAACAGCAAAGCTTTCCCCCGCAGCGGAATACCTTCTATCTCAAGTCATCGTTGGAGATGATTTAATCCGACTCAATCGAATGCTATTAGAATCGGTTTATCCAGAGGAAATTCCCTCCAGTAAAACGCCAACAGCAATAAAAGTTGCTCAACAATTGGCTGAAGCTTTCAATCAGCAAATTCTAACTGATGGCAAATTATATGAAAATAATAAACAAAGTTTTACTTTTAAAAGCCTATCTCCCGAACTACAAAGCTTGATTCAGTCTAAATCTCCCAGCAAAAAATCAGATTTACAAATTAAACGGCTGAATCGTTTACTGTTAGAAACAGCCTATCCCACTTATTTAGAAAAAAGTATTACCATTTATCGCAAACGTCTTGAACGCTTAGTAGATGTTTTAAAATCCGGTGCTTCAACTCAAGAGGGAATCGTCAAAATTGTTGCTGCAAACTTAGGAATGAGTACGGATGATAACGAGGAGATCAAACCTTGGGAATCTTACCTTTTTGACATTCCGATAACACTGGAATCCTCTCTTAGTAAACTTACCGTACCCGCAGAACTTCAGCAAGTCTTTCGAGAAAAAGGATTAATTTTAGCATTTGGGACAACTATTGTATTAGAGAAATCTCAACAATGTTGGCTGCTTACTGATGCCAGTCAAGGACAAGTTTATCGTATTCTTAAAAAAAATGGAACCCTTAAGGTTTATCGTCAGTTAATTCGGGTAATTGAATTTTTTCCTGAATTAGTTTTTCATAAATATACAATTCATCCTCATATTGATAAATTTAATGTCCAGAACCCCAATGCTGTTCCAGCTATTCCTGCGATTCAAATCAAGATTTTAGATAATCGTAAAAATCCGCAAGGTTCTTTATCACCTTTAACAAATATTTCTCTAATTAATCTCACTAATCATCAATCTATAAAATATGAAGCAAGTCTTAATATCAATGACGTTTTATTACTCCTACCGGATGGTTCAGCCATGGTAAACGGAGTAACAATTCCTAAACCTCCACTTGCGGGAACTATGCCGAGTTTACCCTTAGGTCAATCTGAATGGTTGATAGAAGCGGATATCGGCAATCCACAAGTTACTTTTGACCGCACTCTGTTTGACTTTTCTTTATTTGAAAAGACCGAAAATAATCCGATTAAATCTGAGCAACAAGCTAACTCTTATTTATTAGAGGTTACACTCTCTTTTTATCAAATAACTACGGGAGGTTTCACGGTTAAGATTCCTTGGCAAATCCCAGGTTACAGTGATCGCTTTGACGAAAGCTTAGATCATCCACGTCATCAAATCCAAAGTTTAATTGAAAAAGTCAAAGCATCAGGAATTTGTGCTAAAATTGCTTATGAACAGCAATTTAAAGAAGACCATCAAATCGAGGAAAAATTATTATTTCGAGGCAAAGGCCGATTTTCAGAGGAGCATAACATAACTGATGAATTTGATGGTCGCTCTCAACAATCTTTACGTTCTGAACAGGAAATGTCTGATACATTTTTGACCTCAGCCGTATTTGACTACACCTACTTTGATACAATTGTATTTATCTAAGGAGATCTAGCTATGGCTATCCAAGACACAATGGACATCAAAGGAAGTCTCACCATCCAAAAAAGAGACTTGAATAATCAACTGGTAGAAGAAATTCATGCTAACAACACTATTGTCACTTCCGGACGGAGATTAGTGGCTAAACTTTTTAGTAAAGACTTCAAAGACACAATTAAACCAGTTTCTCATATTGCGATCGGGAGTAATGATAAAGCGGTCAGTGATGATGATTTACAATTAGCACAAGAAATCTTCCGTAAAAAAATAAATCCTATTAAAGATAGTGATTTAGTTGTCTTACCTGATAAAAGAATTAAACTAACAATAACTGCTGATCTCCAACCGAAAGACGGTAATGGAGAATTAAAAGAAGCGGCTTTATTCAATGAGGACAAAGTCATGTATAATAGGGTTATCTTTAAACCCATCAATAAAACTGAAGATTTTACTCTTACCCTGATTTGGGAAATCATTTTTTGAAATCAACTTAACCTTAATTATTGGTGACAATTATGCCATTAGCTGACACTCTCAACAGAAAACCGGGTGACGTTCTCAAGTCTGATGATTGGAATGTCATAATCAAAGAAATTGACCGCAAAATCAATCGAGATGGAGCCGACACTCTTAAGGGACCGCTAACTATTGCTGAGGCCTTAAACGCCAATAGTAATGTAACTGTTAAAGGAAGTCTAAATATTGTTGTTCCTCAACCTCAAGATCCTGATGGTCAGATTTTAGGTTTAGGACCTACTGATGCTTCTAATCTACGATTAGGCTATCATCAAGATTATTCTTGGATTCAATCTCATGGTGGCAAACCTTTGCTGATCAATCGGTTAGGGAATAATATTGGCATTGGATGGTGTAGTACAATAAATCCAGTTGCTAAGTTAGATATTGCCTCAGCTGATCGCACTGGAACTCATCCCACAGCCGTTAAAGGTTTATATATAACCGGTGATTTTAATTCTGATAATGATGGTGTAGAATTTCGCCATAGTAGTGGTACTCAAGGAATTGGCTTTGGGTTCAATACCATTTATGCAGCTGGAAGTAATCCTAATCAGGATTTAGGATTAAAACCAAAAGGGACAGGAGAAGTTAAGGTTGCTGGAAATTTATCAGTAACAGGTTCAGTAACAGGTTCAGTTAGTTTTGGTTCAAAAGTGCGTCAAATGCTTAATTTATGGTCAACTAACTATGGAATTGGCGTACAACATTTGACCCAATATTTTCGTAGCGATGCAAACTTTGCTTGGTATAAAGGTGGTTCACACAATGATGGTGAATTGAATGCAGGTGGTGGAGCAGTACAAATGGTTATCAAAGATGGTAATGTTGGTATCGGAACACCAAACCCAAGTACAAAGTTAGAGATCAATGGTGATTTAAGAGTAACTGGTACAATTACGGGGACAATTGATGCGACAAATATTACTACAGGAACATTAAATGTTGCTCGTATTCCTAATTTATCGGCTAATAAAATTATTGATGTTGTATATGATATTTATTTAAGAGGATCAGCCTATGAGTCAACAGAAGGAACTATTACATTTTTAAAGATTGCTAACTTGGATTTTGGGCTGACAACAAAACGTGGATTGAATACGATAATTCTCAACCCAGGTGGTGCTTATAAACGTAAGGCGAATCACGATGTACATGGAGATAATAATAACTGGAATAATTGGGCTGATTGGGTTAACTCTAATGCCGCAGATGGAGATGTAGTAGCTGTTGCCAGCTTCGATGCTTTAACTATTGCTCCCAAGACTGGTTCAGCAGCTACTCTGTTAGGTGCGATTAATGGGACAAAAGCTTTTAGCGCAAATTATCGTGTTTCTTATGCACTGTTTTTTATTAAAGGAGAATCAAAATGTATAGAAGTATTAGGAGCTTATCAAGGTCCTAATGCTCATTTAAAAACGAGCTATGCTTTTAGTCAACTATTATTTAACTTTAACTTTAACAACGAGGAAGACTGGATAGTCCCAGCATTTATGAATGGTTGGGTAAATTATTATGACGGCTATAATCCTGCTGGATATTTCAAAGATAGTTTGGGAATAGTTCACCTCAGAGGGTTAGTCAAGAATGGTACTAATAATACTACTATTTTTACGCTTCCTGTTGGTTATAGACCTTCCAATCGAGAACTTCAAACGATTCAAACCTATGATCAAAAGTCATCGATGTATGTAACTGGTCGGGTTGATATTTTGGCTGAGGGACCAGTTACAGTAGTATCAGGACGTGATGGGTGGGTTTCTTTGGATGGGATTACCTTTAGGGCCGGAAGATGATGTTAATCTATAGACCTCCTGCAAAAGTCTTATTCAGCTACTTGATTATAGCCTAAAGCAAGTTCGTAGTTGTAAATGCCAGCGATTAAATTAAATCTCAGACCAAAACGTCGTCTCCGATTCCTGTA
>SFAU01000064.1 GCA_007096045.1 Microcystis novacekii Mn_MB_F_20050700_S1
TCTGAATTGTGAGTTATAACTATTATAATCTCATTTCTCTTTGTGCTCAAGTTGAAGATTTTCTAGTTTTTGACTGCTATAAGTATTAATACTCATTGCATAAGTGAGATGCTCCCGTTCCAGGGCGCGTTCGCTTGCGTGTTCCTCGACTGCGCCAAGATGAGTATTATGGACTGAAAGTGCAGGGCTTATTGGAGGCAATAGAACCGGTAATTGAGGCTCAGGTATTTCCCGTCAATCAGGCTTTGATTGTCCAATATCAAAGAGCTGCTTTCTCACAAGCTCAGTTACAGCAACAATTAGCAACAACCCTCGAGCAAGCTTTAGCTTACCAACCAACTCAGCCCCTAGGGATTAAATTGCCGGGATATCAGTCGAATGGTTTAACCCTCTACGAACTTGCTCAAGCTCATAAAATTAAGCGTTGGTGGTTAGAAATTCCCAATTTTCTGACGACTTTAATTGCTAGATTTTTCGGTACAATCGGGAAGATCGCTGATTGGCTCATTCCAGAAAAATGGATCGATGAGACATTAACTTTCTGCGATCGCCTAGCGGAAAAATGGCAAGAAGAGTGGGATCAATTGAAACACCTAGCCGGATTTAAGAAAGATCACGATTGGCAACAAGTCTCCTTAGCAGAGTGCGATCATTTAGCGAAGAAAGTCCAGCAAAAAACCTTAGCAACTGCTGAAGTGGAAGGGACAATTGCTGGGTTAATGGGAGTTATCGGAGTAATTGGCGAAATCCCACTGTCAATAGTTCAATCTCTGCAAACTATTCAGAGAATTGGCTTGTGTTATGGTTACTCGACCACAACGGAACAGGAGCGGAATTTTGCTTGGATTATCTTAGCAGCAGCTACCGCCCAAACTCCAGAGGCTAAATGGCAAGCGGTGGATAATTTGAGAGACAGTCACAGGCAATTTTCTCGCCAAGCTTTTGACAATTTTCTCACTGAAATCGGCGACAAAGGTGCAATCTCGCTGGCAGCTGAAACGATTTTCCAGCAAGCTACTATCTATTTAGCTCCCAGTTCAGTAGGTGGGGCAATTCCTTGGTTAGGTGCTATCTCTAGCGGCGTTGGTTTGAGTTTCTTTCTCAATCAAGTAGCTGATGCGGCTCGCCGTGCCTATCAAATGCGTTGGCTGCTGGACAATCAGAAGCTTTCTTGTGAATTATGAATTATGAATGGGGAACGGGGAAGAAAGTCAGTGTACCTGATTACTCTGAATACCGCTATATTAAGAAACAGAATATCTAAATCCTTGCTAAAAATTGGGTTGGCGTTGAAACCGTAAAAGGATAGGTATAGCTAACCCAATGGGAATAGCTAAAGTCATTAAAAAAGCTTTTGTCATCATGCCTAGGGTGGTGGCAAGTAATAAAGAACTGGCATTCTCTGGTATGGTCATAATCTGAATTAAGCCGCTTGCTGCTTGAAAAGCAAAGATTCCTGGTACTATTCCCACTACCGCCCCAAAAGCGATCACAGCCGGTGGCGCATGAAAACGATTAGAAAAATAAAGCGCCATTGTCCCCACAACAGCAGAAGCAATTAAATTACCCCAAATAATACCTGGTCCATGGTCAATACACAACCATCTTACCCCATGTCCCACCATGCCACAGATAATGCAAGCCCATAACATTTTCGGCGGCACATTAAAGAAAATGGCGAACCCCATAGCCGCTAATCCCGCAAAAATCACATCTTCAAATAGAGGTAAAGGAGAAACTGGATTACTGACAGGTAGTAAGGCGTTTGTAACCGTTGTCGAGAGAAGTAACCCAAAGGCGATTGAACTAAGAATCACCAAACTATACTCTAGACGTGCCATGCCCATGGGAATATGATTCTCGACTAAATCTAAGACTCCATTAATCAGATGAACCCCCGGTACTAACATCATCGACGGGATGAGAAAACAGATATTAGGAGTAGAACTCCATCCCAGTGGGCCTGCCACTCCCCCGATACATCCCCCCAAAAAAGCAGCTAGAAAATTAAGTAAAAAAGGATTAAAATGCCTTTTCCCCAGTTCTTGCCGTAAGATAACGCCCACTGCTGTAGCAATTCCCGTAATCACAAAGGAAGCCCAGTCTCCCTGAAAAATACGGGCTAAACTTGCCCCTGTAAGGCCTAACATCAGAATAATGAACCAGCGAGGGTAATAAATAGGGGGATATTTATCGATCTTTTCTAATTTCTGGATTAACTCAGTCAAGGTTAAACGATTTTGCTGAAACTTTTCGAGCGATAAAAAAACCTGAGTAATTAAAGCCATATTAACGGCAATGCTGGTGATAGGGCGACTAAAGTGTGAGGAATATTCATTTTCACTCTTTACAGTTAGTTTAATGGCTTCATATTCACAATATACCCGGACTTCTACCCCGAATTTTTCCGCTAATTGCTGAATGGTTTGATGCACTCGTTCGGTGGTGGTACTGTGCTGCAATAAGATGCGGCCAGTTAAGAGCATAAGATGAAAATAATCAGGAAAAGACGGAGATTTAGGGGATAAATAGGATTTTGAGGTCAAAGGATCGCACTCCACTTTGGTTTTTCTCCTTTTTTAATTGGGCAGCTTTGACCCATTTACTAACACCATCAGCAATAAACCCCTTACTGGTGTCGTTAAACGTTATACTAGGACCAGTCCCATCGATAAACTTGTATCGAGGTTCCTTGCCCGATTCGATAAAGCAATGAAAGAAGGGATTTTGGAGTCCAGCAGCGAATGTGGCAGCCCCGACATTGTGTCTATTTTTGCTCTGAAATGCTGACCTTACTGTACCATATAAGGTACAATAACTGAGGGCGTAACGATTGAAAAGACTGCCAGCCAAGTTTTTTTGCGCCGAAGGGGGGGGCGGAGCCAGTCGAGGACTGGTTGAAAACTCTCAGGCGCGAGGATTGCCGGATTATTGGCAGCGACATCAAGGACGGGTCGTTTAGCTTTCCCATTGGCTTGCCCCTGTGCCGTTCCCTTTCTGGCTACAAAGACCTGTGGGAAGTGCAGAGTAGGGGCAATTCATGAATTGTCCCTACTCCGCAATTCATGAATTGCCTCTACTGGCGGGCGCATCGCACGGGTCATTTTCTACATCAGCCAGGGGGAGATAATTCTACTGCACGGCTTGATCAAGAAGTCTCAAAAAACCCAAAACAGGAAATCGAGTTAGCCCTCAAGCGCAAGAAGGAACAGGAAAAATATGACCGCTAACCCCCATACTGGCTCTGAATTCGATGATTTTCTCAAAGAAGAAGGTCTTTACGAGGACTGTAGTGCGGCGGCGCTCAAACGGGTGCGGTTGCGGCAGTTGGCTGAGGAGATGAAACGGCTCTCTCTGACGAAAACGGAGATGGCGGCGCAGATGCAGACCAGCCGAGCGCAACTCGACCGCCTCCTCGACCTGGAAAAGACGGGCGTTTCTCTCGATACCATCCAACGGGCGGCTTCTGTGGTAGGCCGCCAATTGCGAATCGAATTGCTCTGAGGGAAGTCAGAAAGTTCGGAGTGCCGCAGATGAAATTACCCAACGGGGAACTGGCAGAAATCTCGATGGAAAAACTGATTGGCTATTGCTTAAATCCAGAACATTCCAGGGGAAAAAATAAAGCCAGAGTCTTTCGCTCTCGTCTGGGAATAACTGCCGAGAACGCTGAGGTTTTGCGATCGCTCATCCAACAGGCTGCCCTGGAGGGGGAAGTTGTGCAACAAGCGGTCACGGAATTCGGCCAGCAGTTTAAAGTGGATTGGACGATACCAAAACGGGAAGGAACACAACTGCGAACTATCTGGGAAATCAGCTTAATTAATCCCAACCCTCGCCTAATTTCTGCCTTTATCAAGTGAAGTAAAATGAAAGACATCAAACTCTTAGATACGGTTGCCATCCTCAACTCCGTCCCTCGGGAGCGATTGACTTTAGTTGAGCCAGATTATGAAGCTCTCCCCAGCTTGCCAAGCGGACAGGTGGGAACAGTGGTTGAGGTATATGAAAAAGGTTCGCGCTATCAATATTTAGTGGAATTTTCTGACAGTCAGGGGCGGGAATATGCGATGGCTATTCTGCCAGGCGATGAGCTTCTGGTCTTGCATTATGAACTGGAGGCGGCGTAAATTCTGCTTAAGGGAAAACGCTATGGCTCAAGTAAAAGTTTTCTATGAACCAGAAACGGAATTACTCACTGTCTTCTGGCAATCCCCTAGAAAGGAGCAGATTTGTACTGAACTGGGGGATGGGTTGATTTTAATTAAGGATTCCACCAGTGGCGAGCCGATTGGCTTGGAAATTCTCTCCTATCGCCCTGGGGACAATCGCTTTAATGCGGTGAGCGTCGAATTGGGGCATTTGAGTCCCGTCAGTTGATATTGGTCGTTATTCTGGTTGTCCTCTAACTCCAAACTCATCTGAGCTTTGAGGAGGCATTTCTTGGGGGATGTCCCTATTGTCCCAGGTGAATTGCTGCCAAGGAGAGGAATGTAAAGATTTGTAAATTGTAGCGTAGGATACTGTTACCAAATCCGACATACCGCCTCACAATCCCTCACGGAATATGATAGGGTAGAGATGGCTTTTGCTATCAATTGAATTTGCTTGAATTAAGAAGAACCGCAAAGATAGGTATAATTGTCTTATGAAAAAGATCAATCTAGAAAATGTTCCTGACGAACTTTATCAACAAATAACCGAAATTGCTACTCAAGAAAATCGTTCTTTTAATCAACAGCTTTTATTGCTTTTAGAGAAACAAGTCAGATTACACAAACGCCCCCAACCCAATATCATGGAACAGATTGATTGCCGTAGAGAAAAAATAGCGGCGCGTGTTGGCATCATGCCAGATTCTACTGAACTTTTGAGAGCAGATCGAGAGCGTTAATGATGCTGATGGTCATTGATAGTAGTGTGATCGTAAAGTGGTTCTTTTTAGAATCTTTAACTCAGGAGGCTTTGGCAATTCGTCAAGATTGGCTGACTTATAAAGTAGATTTAATTGCTCCAGAATTAATCTTGGCTGAGGTGGGTAATATTGTTTGGAAAAAACATAGACTTGGCTTAATTACAGAACAAGAAGGTATTGATATACTCTCCGACTTATTAGCCCTTAATCTCTTGACTGTTTCCACTGAAATACTTCTACCAATAGCCTACAATTTAGCAACGGAGTTTGATAGAACAGTCTATGATTCCCTTTATCTGGGCTTGGCTCAGTCAAGAGGTGTGAAATTTATAACAGCAGATTTACGCTTATACAATTCTGTTCATTCAAAACTAAATTTTGTCGAATATTTAGGGAATTATCAACTGCCTTGATGAAAGCTTGTATCCCTAGTCTATCAGCTAGTTAGTGCGAGGCAATCTTCCCCTATGAATCCCTAAGCCAGGGAGAAGAATGTAAAGATTTGTAAAGATTGAGTAAATTGTATCGTAGGATACAGTTGCGGGGGGGGTAGTGTGTATTGTTGTATTGTCCGCCATTGGAGTTGGGTTGGGCTGTTGCTTGACCTGGCTGCGAGAGGGGCAAGCACAGTCAATCACTTTTGTGAGAGTAAAAAAGTATGATAACTAAGCACAAAAAATTTTGGTCATTAAGTTTAAGCATTGTAAGCCTTGCTTTTTTAGCTATTGAACCTGCTTTTGCCGCAACAATTACAAGAAAATGGATTTCTAAAGATCGATCGATAGCAACCGTAACTTTAAAGGGTGGTGAAAGAGTTCCTTTGCCAGGAAAAGGCGGTGGGACTGTAGTGGTTGAATGTCGGGGAGCAATATCTTGTACAGTCAAAGTAGCAGACTTCAAAGATAAGGAAGGCAATATTACTTATAGTACAGACCTTAGTAGTTTGCAAAATATCCCAGGGACTATTGATTCTGGAACTGGAATTTTTAGAATAACTACTACTGGAGATTTAGAAGGCTTATTTAGCGATGTTACTGTTAATGGAAATTTAATCAATTCAACTGGATTTAATGCAACTATAGGCTCTCCAGGAAACCAGATCCCACAAGGAGGAGCGATAAGCTATAGCACTCAGTGGTTTTCAGATCAAGCAATAGGCATAGATCCCGATACCGGTGAGGAAATAATATTAGGTAATTTCTTTTTAAATTCAACTAATCCTTTATCTGCTTTTGAGTACACTGTAACAAATCCAGAACTTGCTTTAATATCTTCCACATTTACAATTGGGGAAAAATATATCTTCAGCACAGGTCTTGAAATTACGGGAAATGTTACTAAAGAATTAATCACAGTAGTTCCCGAACCCACCTCCACTATCAGCCTTATCGCCCTCGGCACTCTAGGCGCAGCTTCAACCCTCAAGCGCCAATTGAAATCCTCTAAATCCTCAGAAAAAGAAACCACCAAAGTCTCCTAATACCATCAATAAAATCCGACAATTCCCCTTCATTAATTGGAGGGGTTTTTATCAGTTGTCATACTAAATCCGTTGAGTAACGCACAGAAAACGGGTTTCTCCGAGAAACCCGTTTTCTATTTCGGAGATTAAAAGTTTAATTTTCCCTGAATCTTTCTAACAGTTCTGAGCGAGATAAATTAGCCAGAGAAAGAAGTAAACCGGTGCGTTCCGAGATGGGAAGTTGGGCGATCCGTTCCACCAGACCAGATAATTCCGAATCTAGGCTGCCAAAGCGTCCTTCCAGAAGACTGGTTATCAGGGAATACCGTTCTTCTAAACTACCTTGTTGTATCCCTTCTTGCTTCCACTCTTCCCTTTGTTGTAAATAAGCTGGTGATAAGTTCATGATGTCCTCCTGTTGTTCGGTACTTAAATTATCTCTCAATTCTAAATTCTTGCGCCAGTTGGCCAGAATCTCTAATAAATTCTCTCGAAAAGGATTGCGTTCTGGCAGTTCAACTAACTCTTCAACTGCTCTTTTTTGAGTTCCTCCTTTTCCTAATACTCTCAACCACAAGGTATCTTCATTCACTGGTAACTGATGGATGACAATGATGCCCGCTTTGAGAGACTTAGCTAAAAAGTAAACCCCTGTTAACCAATTACTCTCATCGCTGTGAGTCCCGAAATCTTCAATCATTCTAGCTGAAAAGGTGGGCGTTAGAATCCATAAGAAAGGCAATTCTGCGACCGTCAGAGTTTTGTTTGACCGTTTCGCTTTTCTCAAGACATCCCCATGAACCGTGTATAACTTTGACAAACAACTGCGAATCTCTACCTCGGTTGGGGGATTGCGGAAAGGTTCAAATAAACAGGAAGTAGCCGCCATTTTTCCGAGTAACCCTAAAGGTAACTCAGTGGGAGGCGGTGAGCTAAATGGTTCAAACCAGACATCGATTTCTTGAACCTCACTTTTTACTTTCTTACTTTTTCTAATCGTTCCTAGAGGTGTTAGTAATTCCTCTAAATATTCCTTAGCAAATTGGTCATGAATTTGGCGAGTCATTCAAATTAATAATCAAGCATAAAAAGGACGGTAATAATCTTATTATATCATTAATTAAAAAGGAATCCAATCGACAACATTTATCCATTCTTCTGCTTCGGTAGTTTCCCAAATCATAATTAATTCTTCGGCTAGTTTTCCCATTGTTGTTGTGGGATGTATCCAAAACAGTCCCCAGATTTGTTGATTTTTTTGCCAGTATTCCTCTAAATGTTCAGGCATACTGGTACGATTATCTGTCACCAAGAGTCGTTGAGATAATCCTAAATACTGTAGAACATCAGGGTCAAGAGTTCCTAACGGTGGTGTATTCGGCTCTCCAACGCGTAAAATATCTATCTCTGGATTTAATCTTAAGACAGCGACTTTCAATCGGGGGGATAAGTTTTCATCCAGTAAAAACTTGATTTTCATACCTTGATAGAATCTTGCCTTTGCTGTTTAATTTTTCTCATCTTTTCTCGTTGAGGTGAAGGATTTTTCAAGGATTCTTGATAGCGAGTCTCTCGCCAATTCTGGAGGCGCAATAAATAGGCATCAATTTTTTGCTGATTCTGGAGATAATAAGTAATAGTAGCGTAGATTTTCTCTAGACTTAGATCGGGATAGATAGCATTTATTTCTTCTGGAGTATAGCCTTCCAAGAAATAAAAGAGTACGTTGTCAATTCCGAGGCGATGACCTTTGATTCTAATATCATCTTCGGAGATAAATAAGAAATAATCTTCGAGTTGCATAATTAATTTTCCCTTAGCTTTCTTTTATTATTCCTGATTATTTATTAACATTTTATCATAATTGTATCAGTTATCTTAATGGTGAAGTAAGTACCTAAGCAAAATTAATTATACATATCTAACCCGCTCTTGCCTTTTGCCTCTTGCCTTTTGCCTCTTGCCTATCTTTACTAGGAAATTAATTTTGCACGACTACTTAGGAAGTCTCTGGTTTTAGACAACGAGGATTATTGTTTTGCCCAAACTACTTAAGCTGCCAAATCTTTCCAGAATAGTTATAGTGTCCAATCTTCTAATTCTAACCCTTCAATTTTACTGAAATGCTTTTGATTATGGGTAATTAATACTAAATTATTCGCTATAGCTACTCCTGCAATT
>SFAU01000065.1 GCA_007096045.1 Microcystis novacekii Mn_MB_F_20050700_S1
AGTCATAGTTGTTTAAGATCGGAGGATTACCCAAATCATCTAGTCCCGATTTGTCAAAATAAGTTAAGGCAATAGTTAAAGCATCTAGATAATCATCCTTGTTTTTAGTCTTAAAATAGTGCTGACGATTTATCTTAGTTTGCTGGTGAGATATCCAAAAGATATCTAAACCTAACTTTTTAGCACAATTAACCCAGAAACTAGCGTACCAATAGCCTGTAGGCTCTAAAACAATCGCATCAACTTCTAGGGATTTAATAATCTCGATCGCCTCTGAATTGCATTCTAGCTTGTAAGCTATCTCGTTAAGCTGAATATTCCCCTTAAATCGAGCATATCCTTTAGCCGGTTCCTTAATACTTTTCGAGAATTGCAAAGTGAATTGAGTTTAAAAAGAATTAGCCTTACGATACTCCCGTAGGGCTTTTTAGCCCTATCTCACTTTAAAAGGCACAATTCTTAAAAGTCCTCGAAGCCTTACGATATGGTTACAAGCTTAATACTTGAAATCTTTTAAAAAGGCACTCTCGGACTAGGATTAGGTTTGGACCCTAATCCTAGTCCCCCCGCCGTGACGGGTAGGATGGGATTAATATCCGATAAGGAATTAAAAACCGTTCATGTGGTTGCGGGCGTTTTCTTTTATTGCGTGATAGGCAAAATCCTTTAATCGCCATCGGTATTGATACTCATCAACCTGATTAGTCAAAAAGGCAAAGTGCATTAGTCCTTCGTCACTAATAAACCAATAGCCCTCAGAACGGCTTTTAAATCCACCATTTAAAAAAGCGAGAACATCTTTTAAAAAACTTTGTTCAGAAGGGAACCAGTGTAAGTAAGAAAATTCAAGGTAAACGCTTACAGAACACCAGTAAAAACGAAAGTTAATAGTATCCATAGTTCTCTTAAATGGGGATATCGTCATCCCGTAGGTCAATTTTTAGGGGGTCCCAAGCGTCTGGGGGGAACTCGCTGTTGATTGTTTCTGACTCGTCCCATTCTTTATCACAGTTTACGACCTGACTAAAAAGAAGAGCCTTTACTTGGTTAACGTCTTCTCCTTGAATCACAAAGACAGATTCGTCTAACATTTTTAGAGTTAATTTGTCGTCTTTTTCGTGAACGAAGCAAACAAAATCTAAGTTGATCCAGTAAAATTCAATTGGCTCTGTAGATGATATTGAAAGGTCTGAATCACTTCCACAATAGACCTCTTGCATAAATCAAAAGTCTTCCGTTAGGTGAGGAGTCAGGAGCCAGTAGTCAGGAGTCAGGAGAATTAAGAATGAACATTAATCAATTAAATGCTCTATTTAGGGATTTTATGCAATTTTATGCCCATTTTTTTCATTTTTGCCCTCTCAAAAATTAAAACTTTAGTAAATTTAACGCAATCCTCTAGGCGGAATCTTTGCCAGCAGTCTAACTCAGCAATGTATTTCTTAGCCGGTATTAAGTAGGCTAATATTACTGCTTTATGTAACTCGCCTAAGCATCCAAACTCGATTAAATGAATTATGGCATCTAAACTATTCTCGATGCCATAATCGGCTATTGTTTCCTTAAGTTGATCACTCATGATAAAATTGCTAAATTGGTTTAACCAAATCGCCGATCTTAGGATTCTCAACTGTCTTTCGGTAAGGAACCAAGTCATCGACATTAACTAACTTGCCATTGTCGAAAAAATATGAGTTAACTTTAGGAGAGTAATAATCATCCTGCTGATAACGGAAATTAGCGCGGTAACGCTTGGCAAAATCAGGTAAGTCTTCCGGTAAATCGAGGGGAATAGTATCGTCATCATCATCCTCATCCGGTGGTACAGTGTCACGACTAGAATCATCCTCATCATCAGGGAGTAATGACTCGATCAGTTCCTCTAGTAACTTGGATGGAGATATCCCAGACTCGGCGGCTTTTTCCCGCAACTTCTCCCATAATTCGATAGGAATATTAACTTTTTTGGAATTGGGAAGGTGTTGAGTCGGATTTTCGAGGTGAGACTTGACTTTCTAAACCGCCGGGTGGTGGTTTGAACCTGGGTCCAGTTGGTGGTCTGAGACTAGGACCAGTTGGTTTTCAATTAGGATTAAATTTAGCACTTGAGCTTTTCTTCCCCCCCCCCGGTTTCGGATGGCACGTTGCCGCCTTGGTATCAACCTCCAGGGCGACCTAATACTGGTCCTGAGTTACCACCCAATAACGAATATTTTCGAGATGTTAACCCATCTTCAATTCCTGAAAATATCGATAGCAGAAAATCGGCTAAACGCTCTTGTTTAATTATGCCTGATGACTCTCAAAATATGGCTTTGATGAAACAGATGAATTTTTATTTTAATATTCACAAAGCGCATCTTAAACCTGACGTTTATGGTACTCCTGTTGATTCCTTTCAAGAAGATGTATCTTTTCGCCCAATTATTCAGTTATTTTTTCGACAAGACGATGAAGCAGTTCCGGATGGTTATCAGCCAATTAGAGGACAAATAAGCTTTCGATTAATGAATGAAACTTCTCAGTCTATAACTAAATCTGATTTAACTCAAATTGCCAATAAAATTAAGATAGAATTTGCATCAGGTTCTGGGTTAATTTGGTCTAGAGGCAAGGTTAAACGAGTTGGTAAAGACTCGGAAAATGGCTTAAATTTAAATATTCTTTGCTTAAACGAAAATGAAGGAACTTCGATAATTAAGAAAATTTACGACATTTTAGTGAAGCCCTTTGATGAGGACAAATGCACTACAGTCAACCCAGAGCGAAATAGTTTAAACGTCCCAGGCAATCAAACGATTTTAGGGCAGGTGGTCAAGAAAAAACGCTGGCGACCGACCGCTAATGTCCGATTTACCCACGCTATAGCACTGATTCACGGACTATCTAAGGGGGTGGTGTTGGTCGACCGCACTGGTCGTTATTTTGATGTCTTGGCCGATCCTGACTATTGCTTTAAGTTTTGCTCTCCCAGAGGAAAACTTAATCATTGCCTTATCAGCTCCTAGCGCTTTAATTGGTGCGGGTTTGGCGCAATGGTCTTCTTCTTCTGAATCAAAAGAGGAAGATAAATGAAGACAATTAACTGGAGCGATTCTAACGCAAAAATCAGCCGTTTTTCCGTGAGGAATGGGGGTCTCCGATTTTGGTCACTTCCTGGTATCGCCCGGCCGCCGTTAACAGTGCTGTCGGGGGCGCGTCTAACTCCCAACACCTTTATGGTCGAGCTGTAGATATTAGTCTTGTCAATCGCAATTCTTTGGTTAAGTTTCAATCGTGGCTTGATCAGCGCTGGTTCGGAGCTTTAGGGTATGGTGCGGGGCGTGGTTTTGTGCATTTGGATGCTCGCAACGGTAAGGGCTGGAAGACTGGCGGTCAAAAAGGTCCCCGCTGGAATTATTAGGGGTATCTCCATCCCAAATTACTGCTAGTACAAAAAGTCGATCAACTTTTAAATTATCGATTGAGAATAGAAATAATTCGATGATTTTGAGGAGTTTTTTCCTGAATTATAGGACGTAGTTGTTGCACCAGTTCCTTAGAGCGTCTGATTCTTGCTTCTGGTAATAAATGCTCATGGGTATCGGCAAATAAACTAGAATCTGTTTGCAGATTAAGAGTTTTTGGATTGTATATTAAAGGTACTATATTAGACAATTCTTCAATAGTTTTTTTAACATTTTTGACAGTGGTTTCATCGGTCTTAGCATAAACCCAAGAGAGAGAAACTACTAAATCAGCACCTTTAGCTTTTAACTCCTCTTGAAATTGAGCGATGCGTTTGAGGGAGTGTTGAGAAACAGGTCGATCAAATGTTCTAGCCCACCATTTACCTGTACGATGTTTGACTACGGTAGGATCTCCTTTTTCTGTGATTGGATCTGATAAATAACCCCTAGGTTTTCCTGTTTGTATAACATCAACAGCAGTTTTTACTATAGCGCGTAAACTAGGAACTCCCATTAACCAAGTCTCGGAAACTAATTGTTCTAAGGGTATATTTCCTAAACCAGGTTTTCCAATGGCAACACCAAAAGGAACCGAACCAAATAAACCATCACCATAACCAATACCATCATCATCCAGTAACATTAAATATTCAGGAATGAGAACCACTATATCCCCCGGACGTACCTGTTCTAAAATAATTGGGCAAATGACATTTAATCCCAAATCTCCCTGTAAACCAAAGTTAAAAACTGGTATTTTTAGCTCCTGTTCGAGGAATTGAGAGTTAATACTATATTGTACTCCCGACCCCCCCGCAAAAATTATTCGTCTCGGTGCATCTATCTGCTTGGCAAAAGATACTTTTTGTTCGTACATTTGTAGGAGCCACTTTAATTCACCACCGTAGTATACGTTGTAAAAAAAACCCAAAGACCAGGCCACCCCAACGGTAGCTAACCAAGGCCAAAAAGTAAACATTTTCTTCATAAGTTTAGCTCCTAGAGTTGAAGAACCAGAGAACAACTAGAGAATAACTAATTCTAGTTTAAAAAAGAGATAATTGTCTTATCTTTCCTGCCACAATTGCCAAATAGTCGCCACATATTTCCGTCCTTTTGACAAATAATCCCAGAGATTAATTCCGGTTTTACTCTCACCATAAATGCGGGGAACGCAAAGATAAGGAACTTCCACTAACTTATAACCTAAACGATTGGCACGGGTTAATAAATCAATGCAGTATTCTCCATAATCTCCATTTAAGCGAATTTTTTCTAAAACCTGAGAACGAACGGCAATAAAACCACTGGTATAGTCGTGAACTTGATTGCCTAGCATCACGATGGCCATGCGATTAATAATCCAGCTTAACATCCGGGCCATCAGTCCGTGGGCAACATCATCACCCCCCGGAATCCAACGAGAACCTACGGCCATATCAGCTTTTTTAGCTCGAATTGCTGTGATTAATTGCGACACATCTTCTGGAGGCATAGACAAATCACAATCCATCCAAGTAATAATTTTAGCCCCATAGAGGTTAATCGCGTCGTCAATACCTTTTTGTAGAGCCGAGGTTAACCCTTTCTCGTTGATTCTGCGACACAAAATTACCCCCGATTGGAATTGCGAATCTTGGGGAGGAGTGGGATATTGTTGAGCTAAATCTTCTACTATCTGCCAAGTTTCATCGGGAGAATTATCATCCACCACTAGCACTAAATAAGGACTAGGAACACTAGCTAGTAAACGTTCAATTAATTGACTAATGTTATCTCGCTCGTTATAAGTGGGTAAAATCGTACAGACTAAATCATTAGCTGCTGGGGTAATTGTGGGCTTATCCTCGGATTTTTGGGCTAGTAAACCTGTCTGATTAGCAGATATAACTATTTCATAGAAAGGATACTTACCAATGATTCCAGAGCGATTTATGCCAATTTGAAACTTTTGTCCATCTTGGCTAAATTCCAGTTCTTCTGGTGGGGATTCTAAGAGTTGACAAGGGCGATAGGGATAGCAAACGTAGGGAAAACTAGACAATCCTTGACTGAGTAATTCTTGGCATAGTTTAACCATGGCTTGACTGTCTTCCACACGGAAGAAAGTTTTTTGTTTCTCCAAACCAAAACCCAAAACTTGTGCCGCATATTGATGAGAAAAGGCAACAATAGAATTAGTATCCTCTTCTATGCTTTTGATAGCTGGTGCTATCCCCTGATGGGTTTTATAGAAAAATTCTCCCCCTTGATAAATGTTTTTATAGACACCTATTGCCAGTAAGATTAACAGTAAAACCCAACTTCCCTTGGCTACAAAAACTTCTTGGTTCGCCCCGACAATTTCTACTTGTTCCAGCGTTAATAAGGTAACAAAGGGGATAAGAGGCAATAAATATCTCGGCCCCCATTGTTTCCCTCCCACCATGACTTCTCCCGGGGCAATATCGACTAAACAAGACACCCCTACTGTATAGATAAAATAGAGAGCATAGACAAAAAGCATTTGTTTATCTAGAGATATATTGCCGATGTCAAATAGATAACAACTAGCTAAAAGTATCAGGGAGTAAATTATATTTTCCTTGACTAACGCCTTGGTTTTAACGATTCCTTGCTGGCGAAGATTGACGAGAACAGCTAAGATGATAATCGCCGTTACACTAATTAAAGTTACGGGAATATCCTTGGCAAAATTCAATTGTTGACCGCTCCAAGTTAGCAAGTAAGCTAAGGGAATTATACAGATAGGAAAATGCACCAAAAAAGAGCTATTCAACTGATAAAAACTGGTCAGGGCTTCTTGAATACGTTTTTTCCAAGAAAACTCCTCAAGGACTAACAGAGCGTGAACTCCTAGAAAACGATTATAAATTAACTTATTGCACAACCACAGTAAAAACACACTAACAATCATGCCTAGCACAAAACTAAAAGCTATTCGATTAGTTAGCAGAAATTCAGAAAAATTAAGATTTTGCTCGGTTGAATACCAAGCAAAAATTGAGGTTTGTTCTGGAGTTAAACCCAAGAAAACTAATAAAGTTAAAGTTGCCACTAGGGCCAGACATTCCGAGCGGAACCATACTGATAAACCCACTAGAAATCCGCCTAATAAGTAGGTGGGTGGAATTAAATATAAGATGAACGTAGGTTGGGTTGAAGTATGAAACCCAACGCCCGCATGGGTTACGCTACCGCTAACCCATCCTACAAATAATTGTGCCTCCCTACTTAAATTGGGCAGCCAGCCACTATTAGCTGTATCGGGTAGAAAAAAAGCGATAACAATTCCCAAAAATCCTAAAGTAACAGCGAGGGTATGTTCACAATATATGGCACTGTATAGAGTTAAGGGAGAAGCAAAAATCAAAATAACTAATCCCAAAAGACCCCCCCAACTGTCTAGGGAAAAAGCGGGAATTGCTCTCGAAAAACTGAGCCACAATACCCACGTTGATAGGAGGGGAATCAAGTAAAACCCCCGATAACCCCAAAATTTATAAAAAAGGGAAGTTAGCAAAGAGAAGGGAAAAGGAAAAGAGATATAATAACGTTGATTTAAGTAGTATACAAAAGGGGGGCGATAACTGTATAAACCCTCTTGCCAAAGACGAGTAACCCAAGCTTCTGCGCGCTCAACTAAGTCAAATCGCCATGGACCATTACTTAGCTGACGAGCTAGTAAAGCTTTCAGCGCTCCATCACCATTAAAAAAAACATCCTTGGGAACTGAAATACATAGATATAGGGAATAAAAGCAACCAGCGGCAATTACTACCCAAGATAAAAATTCTGGTCTAATTATCATAAAAGTCGGTTTTTATTCAAAAAATTTTCATCAATTTTTTATCCCTACTCAGCCTCAGCAAAAACTTGCTGAACTGCTTTGGCCACTCGCTCAATTTGCTCGTCCGTCAGAGCTAAACCGCTAGGCAGATAAAAACCCCTGCGCGCCAGTCTTTCAGCCACGGGACAGGAAATATTTTGCAATAATCCCATTTTGTGAAATACCGGTTGTTCGTGCATACACCAGAAAAAAGTACGCGTACCAATCTGATGTTCTTGGAGGCGTTTCATCGCTTCCATAGCATCAAAGTTAACCTCATCTTTGAGAACAATACCATAAACCCAATAAATATTTTCGGCATAATCAGTTTGAGGTAGGGGCAATTCTAGACAGGGGATATTTTGCAATAATTCCCTGTAGCGTCTGCCCATTTTTCTCTTGCGCTCGACAAAAGTTTCTAGCTGTTCTAATTGTGCTAAACCCACTGCCGCTTGCAGATTAGTCATCCTCAGATTCCAGCCCAGTTCTTCGTGAATAAAACGTCGTTGGGGCTGAAAATATAAATTTCTCAGGGAACGACAACGCTCAAAAATATCCTCTTGGTTGGTAACAATCATGCCCCCTTCCCCAGTGGTAATATGTTTGTTGGAATAGAAACTAAAGATGCTGATATCACCGAAACTACCACAGGGTTTACCTTGATAGGTTTGACCGTGCATTTCAGCCGCATCTTCAATAATTTTTAAACCATATTTTTGAGCTAATTCTAAAACTGGAGTCATGGCCACTGGTAATCCGTAGATATGCACCACCATTATCGCTTTAGTGCGGGGCGTGATTTTTGCCTCTATCTGAGCGATATCCATGTTCCAAGTCTGCGCTTCGCAGTCCACCACCACGGGAACCGCCCCAGCTTTGACAATGGCAGCCCCGCAGGAAATGATGGTAAAAGTCGGGAGAATCACTTCATCCCCCGAACCAATTCCTAAAGCGACGATGGCTGCTTCTAAGGCCATAGAACCATTGCACACGGAAACGGCGTACTTTCGTCCAACAGCGAGGGCAAATTTTTCTTCAAACTTCTGAACGAAGGGACCTTCCGAAGAAATCCAACCGCTATCAATACATTCGTTAAGATACTGTTTTTCCTTGCCCGCAAGTAGCGGCTCATTGACGGGAATAAAGCTACTCATGCTATCTCTGCTCCCGCCATTTTAACCACAGTTTCCTCAATTCCTGTAAAGCGAGTTTTATCCTGATTACCAACGTAGGGACCTTGTTTTACTTCAATCATTTCTACTTCTTCTAAGACTTGGAAACCATGGCCACCTTGTACCAATAAAACCACATCTCCATCTCTCAATATATGACTTTCTAGATATTGTTGGTCGTCATCATAGAAATCTACCCGCAGTTTTCCTCTTTTGATAATTAAGACTTCCTGGGTAAAAAATACTTCTCGTTGTACTTTGTTATGAACGTGGGGCATAATACTTTTTCCCGTCGGGTGTCTCATATAGGCCAACTGTTGGGAAAAATCATCGGGAGTTAGGAAATGAATCCCCTCTTGGTTAAACTCTCGTCGGAGAATTATCGCCAAAACTTTACCCTCTTTCGTGATTTGGGAAATTGGCAAAGAGTTAAATTGACTCTCTGGCTTATTTTTCTGATTTGGTTGCAACTCTGAAGCTAGTTTAAACATGAATTTAACCCCCCTAGGGAATGGCTGTGAGAAAGGCTGAAATTAATTGACAGGAAAAAATTGGACAACCAGTGACTAACTTTTGTCATTCTTGGCAGGACGATTTAATTTAATTAACCAAACTTTAATCTAATTAACACGATGTTAATTTAGTTAACAGAAGGTTAATCCCGACTAAGGCAAGACGATTATACCATACATTTAAGAAAATACAAGCGTAAATTTGTTTTTTTTCAATCTTTTTACAGACGAGCTTGGCTTATCTTAAAATGCAGCACAGCTTACCTACCATCGTTATTTGACTGACGGCTAACTGCTATATTTTCTGATGACGATATAAATAGCAAAAACTATAGACGAATAGCTTTGACATCCTCACCGCCGTAAAACGGACGGCGATTCCCAAACCTCACGATTTGGGTTTCTGCTTCTTTCCCTTGCGGGGTTCCGCACCTGCCTTAACAGATTTACTCTGTTCTGGTCTTATGGTCGCGACCCGGACTGACACCGCAAGTCCTGCGGCCAAAATATTTTTACTGGCGTTAACATCTCGGTCATGGTGAGTCCCACAGCTTGGACAGTCCCATTCTCGAACATTTAACGGCATTTTCTCAGCAATATACCCACAATTACTACACCGCTTAGAACTGGGAAACCATCTATCTATTTCGATGTAATTTCTCCCATACCAACGGCATTTATAGGCTAATTGTCGAGTTATTTCTCCCCAACTAACGTCAGATATTGCCTGAGATAATTTCGGGTTTTTGACCATATTCTTGACGGCTAAATTCTCAACCACAATCGTTTGGTTTTCCCGAACTAATTGAGTGGTTAGCTTGTGTAAATGGTCTTTTCTGCTATCGGTGATTTGGGCGTGAATTTTGGCTACTTTGATTCTCGCCTTTTCTCGATTCTTTGACCCTTTCTGTTTTCTAGAAAGATTTTTCCGATGCCCTTCGCAGTCTCTGATAATGCTTTTTAAAATGCTTAGGATTAGATACTTTATCGCCGTCGCTGGTAATCACGAGGCTACTAATTCCTAAGTCAATTCCGATGGCTTTATCGGTTGGGGGTAAGGGTTTAATTGTTGGGTCATCAAATCTTATTGAAATATGCCAACGCCCTGAGGGATGTAATCTGACTGTTACTGTGCTTGGTTCACATCCGTCTGGGATTTGTCTTGACCATCGAATCGGTAAAGGTTCTGTGCATTTGGCTAAATAGATTTGTTTGTCTTTAAATTTAAAAGCAGACTTGGTAAATTCGGCGCTTCCTCCTTGATGTTT
>SFAU01000066.1 GCA_007096045.1 Microcystis novacekii Mn_MB_F_20050700_S1
GTTTCAGTATATCCTACTCTTTCTTGCTTTTCGTACCAAGCTTGTGTTCTGAGATGGAGAGCCTTATTGTAAACTAATCTTACACAGCCCAAGGTGCGCCGCAATAGCGACTCTTGTTCTGGTGTTGGGTAAAATCGGTAAGAATAGGCTTTTTCCATATTTCACATTCTAGAATATATCGTGTAAATGCGCTAGTATTTAACGGTAAAGCCAACCTAGAACGACGGGGTTTCAGACCCAAAATTTTCGATGACCACGACTCAACCCGCCTCGACTAAAGACGATATTCTGCAATATTTGCTCAAAAACGGTCAATCTACCGCCCAAGACTTGGCTGAGGAGTTAAGTATTAGTCCACAAGCGACGCGCCGCCATCTTAAGGATTTGGAGGGGGAAGGACTGATCGAATATTTTGCGGTACAAAATAAGATAGGACGACCCCAGCACATTTATCGTCTCAGTCGTCAAGGTCGTGGCCGTTTTCCCCATAATTACGATAATTTCGCTGTTTCTTTCCTCAATACTCTCGTGGAGACGGTGGGAGAGCAACAGGTGGGGGAAATTCTCAAAAAACAGTGGCAACGCAAAGCGGCAGAATATCAATTGCGCCTCGGCAAGGGGTCTTTAGGGGAAAGAATGAGAAAATTGCTGGAAATTCGCCAAGAGGAGGGTTACATGGCAGAATTAGTGGCACTGGAAGCAGAAAATAGTTATGTCCTAGCCGAGCATCATTGCGCTATTGCTGAGGTGGCCGGTTCCTATCCCAGTATCTGTGGCCATGAATTAGAAATGTTCGCGATCATACTTCCCGATTGTACGATCGAACGGACTCACTGGATCAATCAAGGTGAGCAACGATGTGGTTATCTAATTAAGTGCAAGAGATAACAGAAAAAGATTAGAGATTTTCATCGGGATTTATGCCCAATTCCCGCAGTTTAGCCGCTAATTTTGCGGATTTCTGCCTTTCCTGTTCAACTTGGTTTTCTGCCTGTTGTGCCGCTTCTGCGGGAGTAGGTACTAATTCGCCTTCGGAGGTAAAATAGCGCAATTTATTGGCAGATAAACCCAAATATAAGCCTAATTGTTGACTCCAGAGCCATCCCTGGGGATTGGGGGTAATCGGTTGATATTGACCGCTAATTAGGGTAAATCCTTCAAATTCTAAGCTTTCTGGGTCAAACCAAAAATAATCGGGAGTGCGAAATATATCTTGATAAATTTGTTTTTTCTCCTCTCGGTCAACTTTGGCGGTACTATCGGAGAGAATTTCCACAATTAAATTGGGATATTTGCCCTCTTCTCGCCAAATTACCCAACTTCTGCGGTTGGGATTGGGATTTATCCCCAAAACGACGAAAAAATCGGGACCACGGCAGAATTCTGACTTTTTCTGGTTAGGACTGTAATAAATGGTTAAATTGCCGGCGGCAAAATAATCTTCTCGCTCGCGCCACCACCATTCTAAACACTGAATTAATAAAATAATTTGTTGTAGATGTAGGTTACTTTCCCAGGGTGGTTCATCACTCCAAAATTCGCCTTCTGGGAAGATTATCTCAGGGTTGACAGGAGACTCGACTAGGGGTAAGCTTTGAGCGATAGTCATGGTTTATCCAACACAGATAAGTAGGGAGGCACAATTATTTGTAGGATGGGTTAGCGCACTTCGTAACCCATGCAGGCGTTGGGTTTCATGCTTCAACCCAACCTACGTT
The DNA here is from genome assembly GCA_007096045.1 of Microcystis novacekii Mn_MB_F_20050700_S1. Lineage (GTDB taxonomy): Bacteria > Cyanobacteriota > Cyanobacteriia > Cyanobacteriales > Microcystaceae > Microcystis > Microcystis novacekii. Next base: position 1,719 of record SFAU01000066.1, read on the forward strand.
CATCTTATATTTAATTCCACCCACCCACTTAGGTTGATATTTAATTATAAATTACAGCCTTCTCTCCTAAAGATGAAGTAGGAGGGTATTTGTCATCAACTCTAGGCTACCCCGAAAACCAGAGACTTCACCTAACCCGCACCGCTGCCCAATAAAAATAAACTTAACAGGGTGCCACCATTCCAGAGACTATGAACCAACATCGAGGATAATAAATTTTTCGAGCGGGTGTAAACAAAGCCAAGAACACAACCTAGTACGGTTAAAGGCAGCACTTCTGACAAATTTTGGTGAGCAAGGGCGAAAATCAAACTACTAAGAGCGATCGCACCCCAAACAGGCAGATAACGAGTCAAAGAAGCTAGTAAAAAGCCGCGAAAGACAATTTCCTCGAAAAAAGGAGCGGCAAGGGAAGCAGTAAAGCCAAAACAGAGTAAAACGAAGGTATTCTGGGATTCTAGAGCTAAAGTCAGCAGCGGGTTACTACCCCCTTGTCCTTGCCAAATTAGTTGATTGAGCAAAGAAACGATAATAACCAGGGGTAAAGCGACGAAATAGCCAGCTAATCCCCAGAGAAGCCAAGGACTAAAGAGGTTAAAACGAAACCAATCGGGAGGTAAAGGGCGAAAAGGCTTGATTGCTAGATATAAAACCGATAAACTGCTCACTGTTAAGGCTAAATAACTAACTACAACGTATATTGCTTTAGCTTCTAGATTGAATTTTTCGGGATTGAGACTCAAGAAACTCGATAAAATACCGAAAATTACTGGTAAAACAATTTGTCCGACGAAAAAGAAACCGATAATTATTCCCCACCAGAGGGTTTCTCCTCCCCACTTAGTTTGCCAAGCGAGACTATCATCTAAAAAGAGCAGCGATCGCCGTTTACGGAGAAGCCACTGCAATAATAAAAAGATCAACAGCACAAAACCGATTAAACCGCCGCTAAGAGGCAACAAAGCCACTAAAATTAGTTTAATTAACGCATTAGCCGCCACTTCACTCTGTTCTTCCTCTAAAGCGAGTAAATCCTCTTGACGATTTTCGAGACTATATAATTTTTCCAGAATGGTATAACGAAACCATCCTTGAAAATTGCGATCGATTCTCGCTTCAGCATCGGCAGCAATTTGGGGGGGTTCACTGTACAATCCCTCTAACAGCAGCGCATTTTGTAGAATAGCAGGTTTATAGTTCTCAAATGCTGATTTTTCCTTGATCTCTTGCCAGATTTTCCGTGCCGAATCCAAGTCACCTTGACTAGCTTGAATGAGACTTAATTTCAGTTCTAAATCCTTTAGGGAATTGATTTCCCGCTCAAGGGATTTTTTTTGTTCGGGATTAACTGCTGATTTTTTTAGTTCGGTGATTGTTTTTTTGGCACTTTTCTGGGCGGATAAATACTGTTCCTCAGCAGTAGTATAAGGTTCTTCACCAATCAGGGAAGTTTGAATTAATTTAAGATTAGCAAATTCCTCGCTATTAGGATCAGCATCGGTGCTTAGAGTCGTAGCTTGTAGATTGAGATTGGTTTGATACAGTTGAATATTCGATTGGATTTGAGGCTGATTAACACTAGAAATTAAAGCTGTAACCACTGGAGTTAAAGCAATAATTGTTAAGACAAAAGCGATCGCTTGTTTGAGACTTTGCCAGGGGAGTTTTTTTGAGAAATTATCGAACATGAAAATAGTTAAGTGGGAGTTAGGGGTGAGGTGATGGGGTGATGGGGTTTGGGTAATAGGTATTAGGGTTTTAGGGTTTTAGGGTTTTAGTTGAAATTACCCTATCCCCCCATTTCCCTATTCCCTAATTATTAACTAACTACTTGAGAAAAAAGATTTTCGTATTGATCTAAAGTCTTTTCAAAGGCATAATTTTCTTCTGCGTATTGTCGTCCTTTTTCTCCTAGTATAGTTGCTAAATCTGGGTTTTTGTATAGTTTTAAAATAGCTGTAGCTAATGCCTCTGAATCTTCAGGAGTAACCACCAAACCACCACCACTACGCTCGATCACCCTAGCAGCAGTTCCATCGGCGGGAACAGAAGCAATAATAGCACGACCACTAGCTAATAATACCTGAATTTTGGACGGCATATTAAAGGAAATAACGTTATGTTTTTGCATCACCATACCCACATCGGCGGCGGCTAACATTTCTGGTAATTTTTCCCGGGGTTGAAAGGGTAATAAAAGCACATTACTCGCCCCCTGTTGTTGGCGATACTTTTCTAGGCGATCAAGGGCCTCTTTTTTACCAACAATTACCACTTTAATCTCAGGAATATTAACTAAGTGAACTGCGGCATCGATCAGGGTTTCTAAGGGTTGGGTTAGGGCAATATTGCCAGAATATAAAACAACAAACTTGCCCTCAAGATGATTTTCTTGGCGAAAATAATTATTATGTCTTGGCAGAGGTTTAATAAAGCTGACATCTACCCAATTAGGAATCTCAATAATTTTCTGACTCGGCACATTTTTAGTGAGGAGATTTTTGGTAAAACCATCGGTAATAACTGAGATTTTACTGGCAGTTTTGTAGGCAAATTTTTCGAGACTGCTAAAAACCTTAATCATTTTTTGATTAGTTAATAATCCCACATGAACTGCCGCATCGGGCAGAATATCCTGTAAATTTAGAATAATTGGGACACCATATAATTTACTCAATAAAGCGGCGGGAACGCAAACGGGTAATCCGGGGACAGTTAAGAAAATTAGATCGGGTTTTTCACCTTTGAGAGCCTGAAAGAAACTCAAAAAAACAAAGCTCAATTCAAAGAAAATTCGATTTTTTAAACTTCTTTGGGGGCGCGCCCAAACGTAGGAACGTTGAATTTTAACACCATTTCGTTCTTCTTCCAGATAGATTTTTCCTCGGTATTCGGGATCGATTTCACTATTAGGATACCAAGGAAAAGCCGTCAAAACCCTGACTTGATGACCTCTTTTAACCAATCCCTCCGCCAATTCTGTCATCAGGGGAGCGATGCCGATCGGTTCGGGATAATAGTTATAAGAATAGAGCAAAATTCGCATAGGGATGGCAATTTGGTTGGGCGATTCAGTTTCATGATTCTATCAATAGTCACTGGTTTTTTGACCAATCAGATGCGCTTTTGTCAGGGATTACCCTAGAAAGAGGTGAGGATTAGCGGTGAGAGATGCGGCAAAAAGGGGAAATTGGCTGCTAAATTAATGCTCAAAACCCCTAACTATTCCCCCTTACCCCGGCCTAAATACTGACCCTTATTTTTCCCGTACCCGGTGGCCGATATCACGACGATAATAGATGCCTTCAAAGTGTATCCTTTTCACCGATTGATAGGCAAGTTCGATCGCCTGATTAAAATTCGACCCCATAGCCGTGACACCCAAAACCCGGCCGCCATCGGTGAAGATATCGCCGTGTTTTAAAACCGTGCCGGCGTGGAAAACGATCGCCCCTGCGGTTTCAGCGGCCTTAATTCCAGTGATTAACTGGCCTTTTTCGTAGTGGTCGGGATAACCAGCAGACGCGGCCACCACACAAACGGCACTACCGGAGCGCCATTGTAAAGAGGGGAAATCAGTTAACTTTTGTTGAGCGCAAGCCAGCAGCAGCGGTGCCAGGGGAGTTTCCAGTAGGGGTAAAACCGCTTGGGTTTCGGGATCACCAAAACGACAGTTAAATTCGAGAACTTTTGGCTCTCCGGCGGGGGAAATCATTAAACCCGCGTAGAGGACTCCTCGATAGTCAATGCCGCGTTTTTGTAGGGTGGCGACGATGGGGGCAAGGATGTCCCTGTCCACCGCTTCGATAATGGCAGCGGTGGCTATGGGTGCGGGGGCATAAACTCCCATCCCGCCGGTATTTTTGCCGGTATCGCCTTCACCGATGCGCTTGTGATCTTGGGCGGGTAGCAGGGAACGAAAACTGATCCCATCGGTGAGGGTGAGGATAGACACTTCTTCCCCCTCTAGGAATTCTTCCACCACGACTTTAGTAAAGCCACTGGTAAAAAGATCATCGATCGCTTCTAGGGCTGTATCTAGGGTTTCGGCGACAATTACCCCTTTTCCTGCGGCTAATCCGTCGGCTTTCACCACAATTGGCGCTCCTTGCTCTCGGATATAAGTTTTTGCTAATTCTGCATCGGTAAAGGTTTCCGAGGCGGCGGTGATAACTCCTGCTTCGCTCATTAATTCTTTGGCCCAGGATTTGCTCGATTCAATTAAGGCCCCGGTTTGTGTGGGGCCAAAAACGGCAATTTCTTGGCCGAGAAGATGATCGGTAATGCCGAGGGAGAGGGGATATTCTGGCCCGACAACCACCAAATCGACGCGATTTTCCTGGGCAAAGCGGCTAATTTCGGCAAAATCCTCCATTGATATCGGGATATTTTCACATTGAGGTAAAATTGCCGTTCCACCATTACCTGGAATACAGAACACTTGTTCTAGTTGAGGCGATTGTAGGAGTTTCCAAGCTAGAGCGTGTTCTCGACCACCACTGCCGATAACGATAATTTTCACGGATAAACGCAGCCTAAATGACGATGGTTTAATTATCCCCTAGCTCTGGGACCCCATTGGCTAGAAGTTGAGATTACTTAACTTTTTAATCCTCGCTCCCCACCTGTTGAGCAATAACCCTAGTCCTACGGAGGTGATCAGATAACTGCTGTAAAGGAGTCAATTGTGATTAGATAGTAGATGCTCCCTTCTTAGGATGTCCCTATTTTGGGTCATTCTACTCAATCGAGTTGGCTCTCTCGAACATTATTACATTATGTATGGGCGCAAGCAGTTCGATCAACTCACTGACCACGTTGCGTCCCTACATTGCACCCAGTCTGATTGAGAGAGCCAAGAAAAATCGATTTTATCTGATCTAAGTCCCCGTTCAACCTCAATCTATCTTCTAGATTATTCGGAATTTACTCTAAGTATTTTTATTGTCTATGCCCTGTCATTTATCCCTCAAGCAACTAGCTCAATTATTGTTCTTACAAAATAAGGTTGACATAAGTTTTAGTCCCGATAGTTTAGTATCTGGCATTAATACCGATAGCCGTAGTATTGAGTCAGGACAAGCATTTTTAGCATTGAAAGGTGATAATTTCAATGGTCATGATTTTATCGATATGGCTATCGAAAAAGGAGCGGCGACCTTGATTGTCGATCAGCCAGTTTCGGTAAATTCTTCTAGTAATATTCCTGTATTCCTAGTCCAGAATACCCTAGAAACCTATCAGCAATTAGCCCACTGGTGGCGGAATCAATTTACTATACCCGTGATCGCTATTACGGGATCGGTGGGGAAAACCACGACTAAAGAATTAATCGCCTCCGTCTTAGCAACCCAAGGAAAAGTACATAAAACTTTGGCTAATTATAACAATGAGATTGGCGTGCCGAAAACTCTCCTCGAACTGGATGAAACTCACGATAGTGCCGTAATCGAGATGGGAATGCGGGGACGGGGAGAAATTGCCCTGCTCGCTCAAATCGCCCAACCAACGATCGCAGTGATTACTAATGTGGGAACCGCTCATATCGGTCGTTTAGGGTCGGAAGATGCGATCGCAGAGGCCAAATGCGAGTTATTGTCCGAGTCCCCTTCTAGTAGTATATCTGTTCTTAACTACGATCATCCTTTACTTACCGAAACAGCTAAACGGGTATGGCAGGGGGAAAAAATTACCTATGGCTTCTCTGGCGGCGATATAGTTGGGGAATTACTGGATTTAACTACTTTACGAGTCAATGGACTAGATTTTAACTTACCTTTATCCGGTCGTCATCATGCTTTAAATTTTATGGCAGCCTTGGCTGTAGCGAAAATTTTAGGCATCAATTGGAGTTCTTTGCAAGAGGGAATTAAGGTTAATTTACCCAGTGGTCGGGCTAAACGTTACCAATTAGAGCCAGATATCCTACTCCTCGATGAAACCTATAATGCGGGTCTAGAATCAATGTTAGCGGCCTTAGATTTGCTGAAAGCTACCCCCGGTCAGCGTCATCTTGCTGTTTTAGGCACGATGAAGGAGTTAGGGTCTTTTTCGGAGCAATTACATCGCCAAGTGGGTGAGAGGGTGCAAAAACTAGGTATAGATCGCTTGTTTGTCTTGGTGGACGACCCAGAAGCCAAGTTTATTGCTGAGTCCGCTACTGGAGTCAATTGCGAATGTTTTCAAACTCACGCAGATTTAATTAATCGTTTAAAGGAAGTGAGCGATTCTGGCGATCGCATTTTATGCAAAGCTTCCCATTCCGTCGGTTTAAATCGGGTGGTGGAGGAGTTAATCAGTGATATTAGGAGTTAGGAAATAGGTGTTAGAGAAGAGAGCATTTTTTAGCAAGAATAGCCGATTAAAAACAGTTTTTTCGGGTATTTTAGTCCTATTTTTCTTTTTTTCGGCCGTGCAAGTCTCTTTTGCTCAAGAATCGAGACGACTGGAGACTTATCTCCCGGATCTCAGTGGTTTAGCTTGGGTAGAAGCAGATATTTTTCTAGGGGTTCACGATGCCAAAAATAAGGGCAAAAAAAGTGATCCATCTCAAGCAAGGCTGAGTCTTTTACAGCTGCCTACGCAGGAAAAACCGCTATTATGGCAGGTTTTAAGGGTAGATTGGCCAAATCCAGAGGGATTGAGTAACGATCTCGAAAGCATTACTCATATCCCAGAAACTAACTTGTTTTTGTTGGCTGAAAGTGGCGAGAAAAAACCTTTTCAACGGCTGTTTTTACTAGCATATAGCCAGCAAAAAGTCAAGCTAGTTGAGCAAATAAATTGGCCGATTGCGGTGGAAAATGTAGAGGCGATCGCTGTTAGTCGGCAAGGCGATCGTTATCTATTTATCTACGCAGAACGGGCCGATAGTCAAGAGAGTACAAAAATTCGCTGGACGGATATCTCGTTCAATCCCTTAAAATTGGGGGAATTTCAGTCGGTAACTTTTCGGAGTCCTTTTGGTAGTGGTGAAAATATTCGCCCCATCTCCGATTTAGCCGTAGATAAGCAAGGTAAGATCTACATAGCTTCCGCTTACGATCGAGATAGTGCGGGAGTGTTTAGAAGTGCTGTTTACCGTATTGGTCAAGTTACAGCCGATAATGGCCTAATTATTGTCCCTAATCCCCAAAAAATTGCAGAAATCGACGGCTCCAAAGTGGAAGCGGTGACTACCAGAGAATCCCCTAGAGGTAAAATAGAAGTCTTTATCGGTACAGATGACGAGAATTATGGCGGTTTTTTGCGACCGTTGCTCTTAGATAATTAGCTATCGGTCGTCAGGAGATGGGAGTTAGGAGTCAGTCGTCAGGAGATTATTTTTATTTATTCTTCCCACTCCCCACTTCCCCACTTCCCTACTTCCCCACTTCCCTGCTCCCTTCTCTCCAATAACTACTCGCAGCTAGAAATCCGTTAGACATTAGCATACTTTGTGCTTTTTGTCAAAAAAACTTTTTTTTTGCAATAAAACTACACAAAAAAAAGATCATCGTTGTGGGTGAAATTGACTAATTTACCCGTCTTGATGAGGATTACCTTCTAGGTGTGGCAAGGGTTTCAACTGTTGCTGCCCAAAAAAGCACAGAATACCCGATTATGAAATTATGTCAAATCGCTGTTACCACTGCAACATCGTTGTTAAATAAAAATCTTTCTCAATTAATTCTTAAGAATTTATAAATATTGCGGAATATTAATTTAAATATTCTCAAGTTTTTGGAGTCAATTAATAAGTTATGCTTATCTTTGTGGGAAAATAGGACTCTTGCAAAAATCCAACATCTACCATTGCGTTAGGAGACAGTATTCAGGAGATTATTTTTATTTATTCTTCCCCCGCAACGCGCACGCAGTGACCCCCCCCACTTCCCTACACGCTCTTTCAAGTTAGGAGACAGTATTCAGGAGTCAGCTTTTTTTCTCCCCTGCTCCCCAACCCCTATTTTGCGTCTAAACTTTTGTATAGGGGTAGTCTGGGAAAGTGTGGACAACTCTTAAACTAAGTAATTCGGGACTCACATCACAATATAGACTATGGCTTACTATTGGTTTAAAGCATTTCACCTGATTGGGGTAGTTGTTTGGTTTGCGGGACTATTTTATTTAGTACGTTTGTTTGTCTATCATGCGGAGGCAGCAACAGAAACGGAACCCGCACAAGCTATTCTGAAAGCGCAATACGAGATCATGGAGAAGCGACTCTACAATATCATTACCACACCGGGGATGATTGTCACCGTGGCCATGGCGATCGGTTTAATCTCCACAGAACCAGAAATTTTAAAATCGGGATGGTTACATATTAAATTATCCTTTGTGGCTCTTTTACTGCTCTATCATTTCTACTGTGGTCGCATCATGAAAAAGCTAGAAAAAGGGGAATGTAATTGGACGGGACAGCAATTTCGGGCCTTAAATGAAGCACCAACCCTGTTATTAGTAGTTATTGTCCTTTTGGCAGTATTTAAGAATCAATTACCCCTGGATTTGACCACTTGGTTAATTGTAGCTTTAGTGGTATTAATGGCAGTGACAATCCAACTCTATGCTAAAAAACGTCGCAAAGATCAAGAAAAACTTCGGCAAAATACTCCCCAAAAAGAAGAAGTAGCGACCAGGTAAATTATCCTAATCCTTGCCTAGGTTTCTAGGATAACAGTTAAGAGTTGTTTGATAGCTGTGGGATGGTCTTTTTAGTCCATCCCAATTATATAGGGAGCAACCTTTAGTTTTTAAGTGTTTAGCTTTTTGCTACTTTTGAATTTATATCAAAACTATTTGTAATAGTGTGATTAACTCCCAAGCTATCGATTGTTTCTCCCTGCTCCGTTGCTCCGCTGCTCCCCGATACCTTTTAAACAGGATTTAGTATATATAAACCTCTTGCGTAATTAATTTTTCAGGTTTCAAAAACGGCAAAAATAAGGATTAAATTGCCTAAAATATATAAATAGACCATTTAACTGATTAAGTAGTCGTACAAAATAAATTTCCTAGTCGTGACAGGGAACAGGGAACAGAAAAAAATACAGCGATTTTAGCTTTACAGGGAAATGAGTAATTAATTTGGCGCGCGGTACTTATTATTTATTCTCCTAACTCCTAACCTTAACAACAATTTTTGATTTTTACAAGGGGTCTTATGAATAATTGCTGGATAGATTGGGAAAAAATAACTAGGGATTTTCTGGGTTCCCGCAAAATCAAGCAAGTTGCTGAATTGCGAGGATTCTATCGAGTTAATCCCTCTGGTATTCCTAGAATTCCCCCCGATTTAGAATTGAGAGACTACCAAAATACAGCGATTATCAGTTGGTTTCGTAACCGGGGACGAGGAACTTTAAAAATGGCTACCGGCAGCGGTAAAACTATTACTGCTTTAGCTATTGCCATGGAACTTTACCAAGCGATAGAATTGCAAGTATTATTAGTAATTTGCCCCTATCGTCACTTAGTCAATCAATGGCAACGAGAAGCGGAAAAATTTAATCTTAAACCGATTTTAGCCTACGAAAGTGTCCATACATGGCAAAGTCAACTATCCACAGAATTATATAATGTGCAAGCGGGTAATCAAAAATTTGTCACCGTTTTAACTACTAACTCAACTTTTATCAGCGAGGGTTTTCAATCACAAATAAAATTTTTTCCTGATAAAACTTTAATCGTTGGTGATGAAGCACATAATTTAGGTTCCCCCCGACTAGAAGAATTATTACCCCGTTCTTTAGGTCTAAGATTGGCTTTAACCGCTACTCCTGAAAGATATTTTGATGAGGAAGGAACCGACGCTATTATTGAATATTTTGGACAAATTCTACAGCCAGAATTTACCCTAGCTGATGCTATTCGTAAAGGAGCTTTAGTTAATTATTTTTATTATCCAGTCTTGGTTGAATTAACCGATATTGAGGCTTTATTATACGCAAAATTAACCCAAAAAATTGGCTGGTTTTTGCAGAAAAATAGTAATTTAAATGGCCATGAAAACCTCACTGCTTTGTTAATGCAAAGATCACGATTAGTCGGTTCAGCAAGTAATAAATTACAGGCTTTACAACAACTGATGCAAGAGCGTTTAGATACGGATCATACTTTATTTTATTGTGGGGATGGTTATGTGGAAAATTATACTGCTAATTATCGTCGTCAGGTAGCGGCAGTTACTCATTTATTGGGCAATCAATTAGGTTATCGAGTTGCTACCTACACCGCAGAAACTTCCCTAGAAGAACGGGAAAAAATTCGCCAACAATTTGAGGAGGGTTATCTGCAAGGATTAGTGGCAATTAGATGTTTAGATGAAGGAGTAGATCTGCCCTCAATTCAAAATGCAGTTATTCTGGCTAGTAGCGGTAATCCTCGCCAATTTATTCAGCGTCGCGGGCGAATATTGCGCCCCCATCCCGATAAAAAACAGGCCACTTTATTTGATATGATCGTTATGCCACCCACCTTAGATCGAGAAACCTGGGAAGTAGAAAGGAATTTATTACGCAAGGAATTAAAACGCTTTCTAGAGTTTGCCCAATTAGCCATTAATGCTCAAGAAGCTGAGACTAAATTAGGGGAGATTCAAGATAGATATTGTCTTTTGTCTAATTAAAAATTGAAAAGTTAAATCTTGGCAGCTTTTATGCTAAAATGGAAGTTAGTCAAAAATTGATCGCCGAGAAAAATTAACCCAACCGAATAGCGATCGATAAAGTTGTATAATTTTCCTTTCTCTACTTCTAAACTTCTATGCCTCCCCGTCAACAACCCCGCCGCATTGCTCGAGAACTTGCCCTGTTGAGTTTAAGTCAGATTAAAGGCAATCCTGAAAACCTAGAACAGCAAACTTTAAACGATTTAATTTTAGTCGCAGTTAGAACCTTAACCGTCGAAATTCAAGAAAGCTTAGAAACCGCTGCTGCCGAAATTAGTCGCAGCAATGAAAGGATTCTCGCTAGTGATACTAAGGCGACAAATCTAAAAAGCGCCCAAACTATGGTAAAAGAAGCAATTTCTCTTACCCACAATGCCATTAATCGTTTAGGAACCGTGATAGATTTTCCCGAAATTGTCCAGTTATCTAGTCAGTACGAAGTGCGGGAATATGCCCTAGAATTAATCGGTACAGTCTATCGTCGTCGCACGGAAATCGAACAGGAATTAACCAGCGCTTTAGTGGATTGGCAACTACATCGTTTACCGAGAATAGATCGGGATATCCTGCAAATTGCCGTGGCAGAAATGCTCTATCTCGATATACCTCAAAAAGTAGCGATTAATGAGGCGATCGAATTAGCCAAACGTTATTCTGATGATGAAGGTTATCGTTTTATTAATGGCGTTCTCCGACGGGTAACGAATAAGCTGAATGAATCAGAAAAAGCCGTATCTACCCAGAGTTAACCCCAGAGGAAATTAAGACTACAATGACCACATTTTATAGGGGAATTTCTGTAAATTGCTATTATAGTATCGCGCATCTCCCGTCACTTCTTCGCCGATCCAATCAGGAATAGTAATGACTTGCTCCTCTTGTTCTAACTCAATTTCAGCCATAATTAAACCTTGATTATCTCCCAAAAATTCATCAACTTCCCAAGTTAAATTATCCAGAGAAATGCGATGACGAATCTTTTCAATTAAAGGTTTTTTACAGAGGTTTTCTAACATGAGTGCCGCGTCTTCTAGGGGAATTGCATACTCGAATTCTGGGCGACTAATGCCCTCAGTCTTGCCTTTAATGGTTAAATAACCCTGCTCTCCAACTACACGAACTCGCACAGTTGTCAATCCATCTTGGGTAGGAATATATCCCTGACGATACAACTTGCCAGCAACCAGCGATCGCCAAGAATCCCCTTTAACCAGAAACTTCCGTTCAATTTCAACAGTCATAAGCTTTTGACGGCGCCTTGGGTTCCTAGTTGAATTAACTCGATCTTGTTACCATTAGGATCTTCCACGAAAGCAATTACGGTAGAACCGTGTTTCATCGGGCCCGGTTCTCGGGTGACATTGCCACCAAGCACTTTAATTTTCTCACAGGTGCTATAGATATCATCCACGCCTAGGGCAATATGACCGTAAGCATTACCGACTTCGTAGCGGTCGACTCCCCAATTATAGGTCAGTTCGATGACAGCATGATTAGCCTCATCGCCATAACCGACGAAAGCGAGGGTAAATTGACCATTGGGATAGTCTTTCTGGCGCAATAACTTCATTCCTAGCACATCGCAGTAAAATTGTAGAGATTCCTGCAAGTTATTGACCCGGAGCATGGTGTGTAAGAGACGCATGATTATTTTGAGATGACATCGATCGAAAAATTACTCATCCTTGATTGTAACCAGTCCTTGTGCCTTCTTATCTCCTTGAGGCTCAACAATTATACTAATACAAGTGTACGAAGACTCACCTGTAAAATCACTTACCGAAATTTTGGGTTAAAGCCCCGTCCTTTTAGGACGGCTTTTTAAACTATAGCTTGTTAACTTAACTTTTATTGTGCTATACTAATTTTATCTAAGTACCCCGTATGTAAAATGT
>SFAU01000067.1 GCA_007096045.1 Microcystis novacekii Mn_MB_F_20050700_S1
ATCAGAAGGGATACCATTGGGTAATTCTAAAAATTCCGATAACCAAGCCTGCTTACTGAGGCCATAATTTTCCAGGTCTTCCCAACCTTGCGCCCCGGCGATTACTGCTAAAATAGCAAGGGAGCATCTCACCTTTGTAACCCCTAAATCAGGTTTTTATGTCAAGCTATTTTGAAAGCCTTGCTAGAAAATAGTTTTAGCGGTAAGTATAATTACTCACTTGCATAAATGAGATGCTCCCAATAGCAATCACTAAAATATCGGTCAGCAAATGTTTTTGAGTTCGAGCAACTCTCGGATCGGGAATATCTTGAACATAATTCAATAAACTGGTTTGAATTTCATTGATTGGTGTTAACTGCCCTGGAGTTGGCTGTTGAACTTTCTTTTCTGGTTCCAAGACGGGGGCAAAACCTTTTGCCATGACTTCTCTCCTAATTAATATTAATTGATCGCGCTCAGATTAAGACTGATGTAGCCCTTCACCGCAATAAGCATCGCCAAGTCCGAGAATAAGAAGGGCTGAAAGTATTGAAAAATCGAGGTTAGTGAAATTGTCCCGCCATAGTACAGTTGTGCCATCAAGGCGGAAATTCGGGTTTTTTGTCACTTAATACAAGGTCGAGCGACATGGAACCTAAGTGTCCCGGTGGCATCAAGCCTTGATTTACAAGGGGTTTAGGGTTTTCCTTGTCAATAAGAGCCTCGTTGTTGCGGTGACCGATCACTGATTTATTTTGTTTAACTACTTATAAATGAAATTTGAGGAGAGAGACAGACAGGATACTTCGAGATATTTGTCAAGTACAATTTATACCAAATTAGATGAGCTTACCCTGCATGATATAATATCAGACAATCAATACTCATGATTGTCTTTAGACAATCTAATCATAGTCGATAATTCAATCATTCTCAATCATAGTTTAGACGGTATTGCAATTAAGGATTACCCGAAATAACAAACCTACCCACTGCCACTAAAAACCCTCCTACCGCCGTAATTAAAATACCAATTAATGTCCAAATTTGAGCCTGTTGTGAACCTTTAATTGCATTAACATCTTGCTTAAGGTTATCGATTTCCACCTTTAATACCTGTCTTTCCCCCTTAGCTTCTGTTAACTCAATTTTGATGTCTGTAACATCTTTTTGTAAATTCTCTAATTTTTGATTAATTTGGGCTAAAATTTCCCCTAGGTTTTGTTCAATTATCACTGACATTTATATTTTTCCTCATAATCAAAAAGCTCCCCGAATTATTCACCCTAAAACTCAAAATTGTTGAGCCAGTTTTTGGATAGCAAAGAATAATAAATTTTATCGTTTTCACAAGGCATTTTTGGGGACTACAGTTCCAAAATTCGGGCTAGTCAAAGACTAAACCCGAACTTGACCGAGTTTTTTAATCCTCTAAACTAATCTTGACCGGATTAACTTTCCAAATCTCTTGACAATATTCCCAGATTGTGCGATCGCTAGAGAATTTGGCCATACGAACCGAGTTGAGAATCGACATCCGCGTCCACTTATCCCGATCGCGATAAGCTTCACTTACCTGTTCCTGACAATCAGCGTAGGATTGATAATCAGCTAAAAGCATATACTGGTCATCGTAGAGGAGAGAATCAACGATCGGCCTGAATAATTCCGGGTCACCATGGCTAAAATAACCACTCTTAATTCGATCGATCACTCCCTTTAATTCGCGATTATTTTTGTAATAGCTCATCGGTTCATAACCCTGTGCTTTCTTAGCATAAACTTCTTCTGCTGTCAAGCCAAAAAGGAAGAAATTTTCTGCCCCTGCTTCCTCGCGAATTTCGATATTAGCACCGTCCAGAGTCCCGATGGTGAGGGAGCCATTCATGGCAAACTTCATATTACCAGTTCCGGAAGCTTCCTTACCCGCCGTAGAAATCTGTTCGGAAAGATCAGCCGAAGGATAGATGCGCTGACCCAAAGAAACGTTAAAGTTAGGCAGGAAAACCACTTTTAAACGACCTCTGACATCAGGATCCTTATTCACAATTTCAGCCACAGCATTAGTTAACTTAATAATTAACTTAGCCATAAAGTAACCTGGGGCTGCCTTACCACCAAAGATAAAAGTGCGCGGCACGATATCGATCTGAGGGTTCTGTTTAATGCGATTGTAAAGAGCGATAATGTGCAGAACTGCCAGATGTTGGCGTTTGTATTCGTGAATCCGTTTTACCTGCACATCGAAAATCGAATTAACATCCACCTCGATATTGCGGGTTTTCAGCATATAAGCCGCTAAATCGGCCTTATTCGCCTGTTTAATTTCATACCAACGCTGACGAAATTCAGGATCATCAAGGTATTGTTCCAGTTTTCGCAATTCCTTCAGGTCTTTTAACCAATTATCGCCGATTTTTTCGGTAAATAGTGCCGATAATTGGGGATTGCTCAATAAAATCCACCGGCGCGGGGTGACACCATTGGTTTTATTGTAGAATTTTTCCGGCCAGAGCATGGCAAACTCTTTCAGGGTGTCTTTTTGCAGTAACTCCGTGTGTAAAGCAGCCACCCCGTTAATCGAGTGACTACCCACACAGGCTAAATTAGCCATGCGAATTTGTTTATTACCCCAACCAGCTTCTTCAACTATCGACAATTTGCCCAATAATTCCTCGTTATCGGGAAACCAAGTCCGCACATCCTCGAGGAAAAAGTGATTGATCAGGTAGATAATTTCTAGATGTCGGGGCAGCAGTTTCCCGAGTAGAGCCGCCGACCAACGTTCTAGGGCTTCCGGCAATAGGGTATGATTAGTATAAGCGAAGGTTTTTTGGGTAATTGTCCAAGCTTGTGACCATTCTAAGCCGTTTTCATCCACTAACAAACGCATTAACTCAGCGATCGCAATGGCAGGATGAGTATCATTCAGTTGAATAGCGGCGGTTTCGTGGAAATTTTGCAGATTTTTGTGGCTTTTTAGGTGAATGCGAATTAAATCTTGCAGGGAAGCGGCCACAAAAAAGTATTGTTGGGCGAGACGTAATTCTCGACCGGCGGGGGTGTTATCGTTGGGATAAAGGACTTTAGAAATGGTTTCCGCGTCCATTTTTTCAGCCACGGATTGATCGTATAATCCGGCGTTAAAAGCCTCAAAATTAAACGATTCACTCGCTTCTGCTTTCCAGAGACGCAAAGCGTTCACCGTGTTGGTTTTGTAACCCGGGACGGGGGTATCGTGGGGAATGGCTAAAACCCGACGTTCCGGCAGCCATTGCACTCGTTCTTGTCCCTTATCATCGTGATAGATTTCCGTCCGGCCACCCAGTTTTACTTCCACACTTTCATCGGGACGGGGTAATTCCCAAGGATTGCCGAAGCGTAGCCAGTTATCGGGGATTTCCACCTGCCAACCGTTTTGGATCATTTGATGGAAAATGCCAAATTCGTAGCGGATCCCGTAACCGATGGCGGGAATTTCTAGGGAAGCGAGAGAATCAAGGAAACAAGCCGCTAAACGCCCTAAACCGCCGTTACCGAGGCCGGGATCCGGTTCCTGTTCGATAATTTCCTCAAAATCAAGACCTAATTCCTCGATCATCTCTTTGATTAGGTCATAAATACCCAAATTAGCGAGATTATTACCTAAATACCGCCCCATGAGAAATTCGGCCGAGAAATAGCAGACGAGTTTAACTTTTTCTTGTTTGTAGGTGTCGGTGGATTTCAGAAAACGACGCAGCAGGCGATCGCGAACGGTGTAGGCAAGGGCGACATAGTAATTGTAGGGACTAGCATTAGTGCGGTTAACCCCTTGCAAATAAAATAGATTGTCCAGAAAAGCCCGTTTTAGGGTTTCGGGACTCATGCCGGTGCGATCATCTTCCACTAAAGTGGGGCATTGAAGCACTTCACGCCCATCAGCTAGGGTATAGGTTGTCTCCATGGGTTTTTGTTGTCCATATATTCGGGAGTTGATCGCCGATCATACCTGATGACGATATCCCTTATAGTTTACTTGTTACCTTTTGGAGAGACTCAGACATTTAGATTTCTATTGGTTTTCAGCCGAGCGGCGATCGCAATTGCCGACAAAAAAGGGTGAACCCTGTCCACCCTCCCACAATTATTCACGAAAAAAGCTTAATAGCGTTTTTTTCTGTCACCACCACCACCATTGAAGGGCGCGCGCTCTTCACGCTCGCGGGCCTCGTTAACTTTAATTGATCGCCCCCCCCATTCAGCACCATCCAGTGCCTCAATTGCGGCGGCTTCCTGGGCTTTACTTTCCATTTCCACGAAGGCGAAACCGCGTTTGCGCTGTGTCTCGCGATCCAGGGGAATATGAACCCTTTTAACTTTGCCGTACTCTGCAAAGACATCGACCAGATCTTCTTGGGAAATCTCGTAAGAGAGATTACCAACAAAAATAGACATAATACTTGAATCCTCGATCAATACTCGAAACGGTGTGGAGACACAAAATTCAGGGAGAAGCCGAACAATACTAAAGTAAAAGACTTACCGAATTAATACTGAAAACGAACTTGAACACTAATCTTGACTCTCCCCCCGATCATAACACAGAAAGATTGGAGTTAATGTTAACTTTTATTCTCTGGGGCAAGAGACTGTTTTGGCCATCGGTCGCTACTCCCTCAACCCTGAGCTTTTTTTTCCCGACGAAATAACCAAATCATCAGGGCCACCACACCGATTTGTAGGGCAAAATTGGGTAAAGCGGTGGCTACGTCCCTTGCTGCCGCTAATTGGGCCAGAAAAACCACCGCACCGATCAAACCAGAGGCCCCTAAACCGAGATAGAGAAACTGCCGCAGCCCTCGGTAGGGATTGGCTGCTTCCGCTTTCAAGCGCGCGTATTTTTGGGGATCAAGTCGAGGGGATTTGCTCATAAAAAAATTTTTCTAGCTGTGTATCTATTGTCCGTGATATAATCGGGAACTGGCAAGGTGCCGATGTAGCTCAGTGGTAGAGTAGTTGATTCGTAATCAATTGGTCGTGGGTTCAAATCCCATCATCGGCTTGGGTTTTCCTCCTAAAAGTTGACTCAGAAATCCGGAAGTCCGCCTGAATAAATCCCAAAAGCTTGTTGGATAAGACTTTTAGACTTTTTGCCCTCAAAAAGTGCCGGACCCTGGATTGATCGGAATGGGCAAAACCCCACACCCCACACCCCACACCCCACACCCTGCTCCCACCAACCAACTTTTCCGGCAAACCCTAGTTACTGAAGAAAAGGTTGAATAATTTCTGCGATCGCTTGACGTTGGCAATCGTCATATCCCCAGCGCTCTAGAAAGGCTTGATATTCTCCTTGTCCTGTATTTAAACTGGTGGCTAATTGTTGTAATTTTTTCTCCAAGGCCGGCGATAATAACTGCTTAATTAGTTGACCGGTTTTTTCTTGGACTTTCTCAGAACCTCGGGCGTTTTCTTCGTCTCCTTGCTCGCGATGATAGATGACCATTGCCGTGGACATAGCCAGATTTTTAACTAATAATTCATTCACCAATATCGGAGAAGTTTTTAAAGCGGTGATGACTTCTAAACTAGGATATTCCGTATAGGGTAAATCGCTGGTTAAATAAGTAACAAAAAATCCTCTAGCTCCATTTTCTGTGGAGACTAGATCAGTAAGTTTTTCAGTGATTACATTGGCATCTAAAAACTCAATTTTACTTAGTAAATCTTGAGTTTGTTGGATAGCATTTTCAAAATTTATACCCATAAACATAAATAGCCTTCTGTGAATTTTAAGAGAAAAATACTAAGCATCTAAAGCATTTAACCAATTAGTTAAATCCTCCAATGTCGAAAAATCAAATAAAGCTTCCCCCACTCGTTCCAGATCATCAATATTCAAGGTCATAATCCGACTCTCTATATCCACATCAATATCTCCTAACTTACGTTTAATCAGACGAACAATTAGATTTCTTTCTCTTGCTAAACCCTGTTCTAAACCCTGTTCTAAACCCTGTTCTAAACCGCGGCGCATCCAACTGGTGGTAATCTGCATAACTCCCTCCTGTACGGGTTGAATAAATCTGCTAATCTCCTGTTGAAATTCTATCTCCTCAGACGAGTTGAGATTGAGATAGGTATCGACAAAGCCTGAAATCAATTGCATTCTAGCGGCATCTAATCTTAATGTTACCAATAATCTTAGACATTGTGCCTTAACTTTTGCTCTATCCCGAGGGGCAATTTTCATCTTGGCCATCAAAGCGGCGGCGACGGGATTAGCTTGATTGAGAAAATCTCGCCAATTCAAGCGATTTAACTGGACAACTTGATAGTTAAATTCTAACACTTTTAAGTCAGGAAACTCAAGTTTGTATTGACGAATTGCTTCTTTTTGTGGACGATCATAGGAGAATATGACAATGGGATAAACTGGTAAGGCAAATTTTTGATGCAGACGAGCGAAATAAGTAAACATTCGCCGATTAAATTCCGGTTGAGAGCTAGACTGTGCTTCTAGATGAATTAAGAAAAATGATGATTGTCCTCGAAATTGAACTTGGGCGACTAAATCACTTTCATACTTTTCTCCTTCCGTGACATCGGTAAATACTTCTTTGTCTAAAAATGTGATCTGATTAGGCTCTAAATAATTAATAATCTCAGGAAAAAACAACTGAATAAATTCAACAAAAAAAGTCGGAATTAATTCCTTAAATAAACGATCATGGTCAATAACATTATTCATACCTAATAATTATAAACGAGGAATCCTTCAGCAACAAGAAGATGGCACTTGTTGGGTCAAATATCTTGAGAACCGTAATTTTTGCATTTAAATTAATTCCCCCCTATCACTTTACCAAATTACTTGTTAAAAGTTGATAGAGGAGCCTAGTTTCGTAAAACAGCAAACGACACAGTCCATCTTTCCCCAGCGCCTTAAAACTTGGTAACTCTTGGTTAACTGCGATTTTTTGCCCAGTTTTCTCGTCTCGAGCAAAATAGGTGTGATTTCTGGAATTTAACCAAGAGTCTTTAAGTTTAGCAATAATCTCAGTTTTAGCGGCTTTATTCGGACAAATAGTTACCATTACGTGAGCATACAAGTGAGAGCGTACCAAATCAGAACCCTTCCAAGATTTTTTCACCTTGTCCTGTTTGGCAGAAGTGTCCCCAGAAATCTGATAAGTAGTTAGACAAAATTAATTACATAATTTTCTCCAAATTCTTTCAGAATTTTTTCCACAGATTCAACAAAAGTTTCCCAGCTAGAGTAGGCATCTATCCCAAGCCATTCATACT
>SFAU01000068.1 GCA_007096045.1 Microcystis novacekii Mn_MB_F_20050700_S1
ATCGAAACGAATAGGCTTTTTCCATGTCTCACATTTTAGCATATATTTCGTAAATGCGCTAGTATTTAACGGTAAAGCCGTCGTAGAACGACGGGGTTTCAGACCCAAATTTTCGATGAAGCGTCGAGATTTGTTGCGTTATCTCAGTCAACAGGGTTGTCAATTGGTACGAGAAGGAAGTGAACATTCCATCTGGGAAAATCGACTCAATGGTCGGCGCACAGCCATCCCTCGACATAGGGTTTGCTGAAAAAGTTTTTCGTGGGGGCAGGGTGTGGGGTGTGGGGTGTGGGGTGTAGGGTTTTACCGATTTTGAGGTAGTCAGTTACCTAATTTTCAGGGAAAAAGTACCTGAATTTTACCCCCGATCACTCCAAGGGTCAGCACTTTTTGAGGTCAAAAAAGTCTAAAAGCCTTATCTAACAAGGTTTTTAGATTTATTCAGCAAGCCCGACATAGAGAAATTGTCGAGTTTACTGCTGTGAGAATTTTTCGTCAGTTGGAGATACCCGAACCTTGAGCACAAGTGGCGATCGCTGACTACAATCAAGCGATTCAAATCAAACCCGACTATGCTTATCAGCAGCCTCCAAGACTCACCTCCCTTGGGGCTGGGCCTGCTGTAGGAGGCAATTGTGCGGGTTATTAGGGGTTGTGGGATTTGGTGGCATCTTCTTTTGCGCCAAGACTTGTAGGCTGTAGGATATAACGATCTCAGGTCTGTTGTCAAGGATAATTTTGGGGATTTTGAGCGCGTAAACATCGCATTTTGCGGAACTCAATATCTGAGATGAATTATGAATATTGTGTTCTGCAGCAACAAGGACAAGATTAGCTTGCTCTAGTACAGTCAAACCCGATCGCCTGAAGCCATCAAAACTATCCAGGGTGCAGGAGTTGAACCTGCCTAGGACGAATTATGAGTTCGTTGCCTCAACCGCTCGGCCAACCCTGGGTTATACTAATAACTCATTATAGATCGGTAATTACTCCGAACGTGAAAATTCAGCCCCACCAAGATGAAAAAATTGGCAATCAGCACCTCCTTGCAGTTAGGACTCCTTTTGATGGTAGCCATGTTAGCCGCTGGCTTCGGTAGCGGTTGGGTAGCCTATCAATTGGGAATCGCCTCCCTGAAGGGAGTCAGTCAACCGGATATTAATCCCGCTAAAAAGTTTACCAACGATCGCACCAGTTATGGTCGCAATCAAACTTTTATCCCGGTTAAAGAAGAAGAAGTAATTAAAAGAGTGAGAGTTTATATGCAGCAACAGAAAAACCAACCGCAATCAAAGGACGAAACCAAAGGATAGGCTTTAAAAAAGGCGAATTTTGCCTTTTCGCTATGGATAATCAGGATTTATTGACTCGTTTAATTTTAGTCTTTTTACTAATCACCCTCAATGCTTTTTTCGTAGCGGCCGAATTTTCGATCGTCTCTGTCCGTCGTACCCGCATCAGTCAGCTAGTGGCTGCGGGAGATGTACCCGCGCAGACGGTACAATCTCTACAAAGAAGTCTCGATCGCTTACTTTCCACTACCCAATTAGGCATCACCCTTTCTAGTTTAGCTTTAGGTTGGATCGGGGAGAGTACCATGACCGTTTTTGTGAGGAAATTACTAACTTTTTTACCCTTTTCCTTAAACTGGCAAAATCTTCTCTCCCATGGTTTCTCTCTTTGTCTGGCTTTTTTAATCGTGGCCTATCTCCAGATAGTTTTTGGGGAACTTTATCCCAAATCCCTAGCTTTAATTTATGCCGAACCGATGGCGCGATTATTAGCGGCACCTATTGGCGTTATTTCCCGGATTTTTAAGCCTTTTATCGGTATTCTTAACCAATCAACTCGTTTTTTATTGGTTTTAACCCGTATCCCCCAAGTTGATCTACAGCGTTCTGGTCGGGTAACTTGCGAGGAATTACAATTAATTATCAGCATGGAAGGGGAATTAATGGGATTAGAAGCTGCGGAAAGGAAAATTTTAAATAATGTTTTCCAGTTTGGCGAAATCACTGCCGCGGAGATCATGGTTCCCCATAACCGTTTAATAGCTATTTCCTCAACCGCAACTTTTGAGGAATTATTGCTCAAAGTAGTTAACAGTGGCTATTCTTGTTATCCTGTGGCAGGAGATTCTAGTGATGATATCCGTGGTCTGATCGATTTTAAAGATTTAGCTTTACCCCTTGCCGAAGGTCAGTTAAATTTAACAACCCCGATTAAACCTTGGTTAAAACCTGTGCGTTTTTTCCCCGAAACCACTCCTTTAAATGAATTACTGACAGTGATGCAGGAATCATCTTTAAAGATGGTTATCATTGTGGATGAATTTGGCAGAACAGCAGGTTTATTAACCCTGAAAGATTTAATTGGTGAGATTCTAGGAACTTTTTCTCCTAGTGATCAATCAGGAACATTGGAATACCAACTCCTCGATGAATCAACTTTTCTTGTACAAGCACAAATGAATTTAGAGGATGTGAACAAAGCATTAAATTTAAGCTTACCCTTGGCCGATGAATACCAAACCCTAGCAGGTTTTGTCCTACATCATTGGCAAAAAATACCGAGGGTAGGAGAACAATTATCTTACCAAAATTTAGAATTTACCATCATTTCTAAGGTAGGCCCTCGCTTGGAACAAATTAAGATTTATCGACAACAACTATCCTCATGATATAAATAAGAAAGAACTTTTCTCATTGCTCCTTCTTGATTGTTAATCGAGTCAATATTCGCCCACTCCTGTCACCATGAAACACCTTTTGACACTCCTCCCCCTCAGCTTGGGATTAATTGCCCTCACCCCCGTAAATTTGCCCCTAGAACCTTTTGAAATCTCACAATTGGGAACATCTACGGGATACGATGAACGACTGCTAACGGACAAAAAAACCCTACTACAAGCGATCGATCATAGTTTACGTTATCTGAATAGCTCGGCGGCGATCCGCACCTATCAAAATTATCCTATTCCTGAAATAACTCGTCAGCGAGTGCATCGTTCCCTAGTACGTTTTCGTCAATTAGTGCAGAGTTCTCCCACTCCAGCAGCTCTACAAAAGGCAGTTAAAAAAGAATTTATTTGGTATCGTTCTTTGGGTAATGATAGCCAGGGAAATGTTAAATTTACTGGTTATTTTGAACCAATTTATCAAGCAAGTCGGCAAAAAAATGCCGAGTATAAATATCCTCTCTATCGCCGACCTGCTAACTTTTCTCGCTGGTCTAAACCCCATCCAGCTAGGGTAGAATTAGAGGGAAAAGATGGTTTACTGGGGGAAAATAGCCGTCTGGCAGGATACGAATTAGTCTGGTTAAAAGATCGCTTAGAAGCTTATTTAGTTCATGTGCAAGGTTCGGCAAAATTACGTTTACCCAATGGTCAAATTACGAGCATTGGTTTTGATGGCAATACCGAGCATCCCTACACAAGTCTGGGAAAAGAAATGATTGCCGATGGTATTTTTCCCGCCGAGAGTTTAACCCTACCAATGGTTTTGGATTTTCTTAGAAGTAATCCCGAGCAATTAAAGAATTATATTCCCCGCAATAATCGGTTTATTTTCTTTCGAGAAACCCACGGCGCAACCGCCACTGGTAGTATTGGAGTTCCGGTTTTACCGGAAAGATCGATCGCTACAGATAAAAGTATTTTTCCCCCCGGTGCTTTGGCAGTAATTGAGACAGAAATTCCCCAGGGAAATCTTAATAAAAAATTAGTTAGTCGCTATGTTCTCGATCAAGATACTGGCAGCGCAATTAAAGGTGCTGGGAGGGTAGATATTTTTATGGGAACAGGCAAAAATGCTGGCGAGCGAGCCGGTTTAGTTAATACTCCCGGTCAGTTATATTATTTATTATTGAGGGAATAGGAAATGGTATAGGTAGAATTAAAATACAATTCCCAGAATCAGTTATCGGCGCTCATATTTAAGTGAGAATTTTAAAAATAGAATCATGAAAAAAAACAAAAATATAGATCGGATAGATTGGTCGGATTGTGGTCCAATTACTTTAGTAGTCGTGCAGCCGACTTCTTTTTGCAATCTCAATTGTGATTACTGTTATTTACCCGATCGCCATTTTAAAAATACCCTATCCTTAGATTTAATCGAGCCGATTTTTCAGAGGGTTTTTAGCAGTCGTTTTCTCCAAAATGATTTTACCATTTGCTGGCACGCCGGCGAACCCTTAGCAGTTCCCATCAGTTTTTATGAAAGTGCCTTTGCTAAAATTGCGGAAGTTGGCGAGAAATATAATCAGCAGGGTTACTGTTTTCGTCATTCGGTACAAACTAACGCCACTTATATTAACGATGCTTGGTGTCAATTATTTAAAAAGCATGATGTTTATGTGGGAGTCAGTCTTGATGGACCGGCCTTTATTCACGATATCCACCGGCAAAACCGCAAGGGAACTGGCAGTCATGCTGCTACGATGCGGGGTATTTCTTTCTTGCAAAAACATGAAATTGATGTCAGTGTCATCGCTGTTTTAACAGAAGATTCTCTCGACTACCCCGACGAAATTTTTAACTTTTTTTGGGATCATGGTCTTACTGATGTGGCTTTTAATATGGAAGAAACCGAGGGTATTCATTCACAATCTTCCTTAGATAAATTAGGTATTGAACAACGTTATCGCCAGTTTATCGCCAGATTTTGGGAGTTAGTAACGGCCAAACAAGGAGAATTTAAGCTGCGGGAATTTGAATCGATCTGTAGTTTGATTTATGCCGATGAGCGCTTAGAAAATACCGATATGAATCGACCTTTTATGATTGTCAATTTCGATCATCAAGGTAATTTTTCCACCTTTGATCCGGAATTATTATCGATTAAAACCCAACCCTACGGCGATTTTATCTTTGGTAATGTTTTGACCGATTCCCTAGAATCTATCTGTGAAACTGAGAAATTTCAACAAATTTACGCTGATATGCGCAGTGGAGTCGATTTATGTCGGCAAAACTGCGATTATTTTGGGGTTTGTGGGGGTGGTGCCGGTAGTAACAAGTATTGGGAAAATGGCACTTTCAACTCCACAGATACTAAAGCCTGTTTATACCGGATTAAGTGTATCACCGATATTGTTCTCGATCACCTAGAAAATTTATTAGAAGTTTAGGGGAGTGGGGAGACTTTTCAGTGACCAGTAAAATCAGTGAACTGAAAACTCAAATCTGATAACTGATAACTGAAAAGGCTGACGGCTAATACCATTTTTCTTTATTTGCGTCACAACGAATGCAGGCTTGGCAAGCATTCGAGCGTGGATGTCTGTCATGGATTTAGAAATTTGGTATAATACCAATTTTCAATAGTCGTGACTAACATCTGAAATTGCGATTCCGCTCTCGGAGGAGAATTACGCTTTGGAATAATCAACTAAGTCTGTCATCACTTTTGAAAAATGCTATAATAGCTGTCCCCTGACTCCTGATACCATTTTTCTAGAGTCCTGACAGACATAGAGCTTCTAAAATCCAAGACCACCCCGTTAAATACCCAATCGTGTCATTGGATAGAGAATTTAAAAGATGGTAAAGTTTACTTCTTAAGTTATCAAGGGAGTTAAAATTACCCCATGCCAATAAGTTTTTTAAATATAGCCAAACTCTCTCAATGGGATTTACTTCTGGACAACAGGGAGGTTGTTGACATAAGACACCGAGCAGCTCTACACTTTGGGAGCGACCCCCTTTTTTGCTCGGTGGAATGAGAGGGAAAAATAGGAAAAACTAGAAAGCGCTCCTGCGGGTTTCGGCGTTGCGGTACACATATATTTATAATAAGATAAATTTTTCCTAATCGTTAGGATTTCTTTTAAGATAAGGTTTAAACACAGGATTAATAGGAAAATAGGACGAGGTTTCTGATGGTAATTTATCCAGTAAACAGCGTCTCATTAATGACTGAATAGCTGCCCAAAATTCAGAAGTAGATAGGTCAAGATTAGCAGTTTTGGGAAACTTTTCTACCGCTTCAGTTTGATTAGCTAACCAGTGTATCACCTTTTTTTCTGATGCGGATAAACGCTGTAAATGAGATTCGATCGAGTTTTCTATATCCCCTAAATAAATTTCATTGTTCATTTCTTCTAAAAATAGGGATACTTCTCCATCAAATAGTTCAATAATGGTTGAGGAGATGATATTTAACCAGTTAAGATTACCTTGATAAAGTTCGCTCAGTTCTGTCCATTTCTCCTCACTTTTTAAACCGTATTCTTTGAAAATTTCTTCAAATTCTGTTGTTAAACCTTGCAGGTATAAAGTTTTAATTTTATCGGATTTTAAGGTGACAAAATCCCTGGGAAGTTCCCAACTAATTAAAATTAAACAACTTTGATGAGATGTGGTAGCGATTTGCTGAAAAAATTTATGATAATCCTGACAGTCGCTTAAATATTTACCTGCTAATTCCCCCAGTTTAAAAATATTCTGTACATCATCAAGAATAATTAAACAACGATAGGAGCTTAGATAATCTATTATATCAGGTAAGGGGGTTGATGGAGATTGAGCGAAAAACTGTTTTAGATCATCTTTGAGAGCGATTAATTGAGTAATATTTTCCAGACTTCGATAAATAATATAATCAAATTGTGGGGCAATTTCTGAAACTAATTTAAGGGTTAAAGCTGTTTTTCCAATTCCACTTAACCCATAAATGGTAATTAATCGAGTTTTATTATCTAGCCATTCTTTTAAGGTTGATATTTCTAAGTTACGTTCATAGTTATACCTTAATTCAGGTGCTTTTGTTAAGTCAATTATGGGGGATTGATGATCATTATCTGGGAAATTTGAAGACTTTTTTAATTTGTTTTCTGAGTAGGGGTTATTTTCTCTACAGATATTAACACGACTATTGCTAATATTATTACCATGATGGTTAACAAAGTTATAAATAATAGATGAAGCTTTATTTTCTAAAATAGAACGAACATTAGACTTTTTTATATCTT
>SFAU01000069.1 GCA_007096045.1 Microcystis novacekii Mn_MB_F_20050700_S1
TCGATAATTACACAGGGATTTAAAATTTCATCATTGCGATTATCACTAAATAATGGTTCCCCAGCAATGATCATTAAATCTGGGTATAAACCGCGATTATATTGGGGTATCCATAGACGTAGATCGCTAGATTGAAGACGATAATTAGTTCCTCTTAAAGCCAATTTAAGCAGGACAATAAGATTAATGAGAATACTATTATGATTGATGCTTCCCCCTGTCATCTCGATAATTTCACCGTCGTGATATTCGTGTTTAGTTTCCGCTCTAGTTTCTAGGTTGCGGTAAGCTTCTACGCTGAGAGTTTCGGGGGGAGATTGAGTCAACATTTTTCTAGATTAGAGCTTATTTTATTTAATCATAACCTAATTAAGTAGGTAGGTGTTAAAAATTGTCAGATACCCCCCTTAATAAGGGGGTATCAAAGGCAAAATCTATCTTCTATTTAATTAGAACCACTTACTTAATGCTACCTATTTAATTCTAATTCCCCTTGAAGAAAATCAACAAATTGTCTAGCCGTTCTGCCCGATCGCCCATTATGTTGGGTTGCCCATTGTTTGGCACGAAATTCTAAGTCTTCTAAGCTAATTTTTAATTTAGCTAAACTGGCTAAATGACGCACTATTTCCAGATATTTTTCTTGATTAGCCGGTTCGAAAGTTAGGGTTAAACCAAAGCGATCGCTAAAGGATAATTTTTCTTGTACTGTGTCCCAATTATGCACTTCATCCCCATCTTTTGGTCGGGGTCGATCGGCAAAAAATTCTCTGACTAAATGTCGGCGATTAGAAGTGGCATAAACTACGACATTTTTCGGTCTAGCGGTGAGACTTCCCTCTAAAACAACTTTTAAAGCTTTAAAAGCTTCATCGTCTTCTTCAAAGGATAAATCATCGACAAAGATAATAAATTTTTGTGGCAAATCTTGCAATTTATCTACAATCAATGGTAGGTCTTTTAATTCCGATTTTGCCACTTCAATTAAGCGCAATCCCTGACTATGATATTTTTGCAATAATCCCTTGACTAGAGAGGATTTTCCTGAACCACGGCAACCATAGAGTAGGACATTTAAAGCAGGATAACCTGCCAATAAAAACTCAGTGTTTTTAATCAAGGTTTTCTTAGCCATTTCATAACCGACTATGTCTTGAATCTGCACGGGGTCGGGATGAGTAATTCCTTGTAATCTGCCTTTTTGCCACCTTAAAGCTTGATAACGGGCAAAAATTCCTGTACCACATTCACGATAATAATCGGCTAAATCTTCGACCAATTCCGTCCAATCTGAACTGGAATGCAGGAAACTTTCTAATTTATTGTCCACTTCCCAAGCGGGGAAAATTAGAAATTTAATTTGTTCAAAAACCGTCGAATTACTTAAGCTATAAATGCTAGAGTTATAAAGAGATTGGAGGATAGATAAATCCTGTTTAACGCCATCAATTAAAGATTCAGGTAACTCCGAAACACTTTTTTTCTGTACCTGTTGACTAAAGGGATTATCATCTAATAAAATTTGTTCGATTAGAAAATCATTCCAACTGATATTTTTAGATGCTAAAGCTTGAAACAATTGACCATAAGCTTTGAGAAAATCGGCAACATTATCCGTAGCTAATAGGGTAATAAATGCCTGGCCAATAGCATTATCAAAAACCCCTTGATACAAAACTAACAAGCTGACTTTTTTATAAATTTCAGAGATCATTTTTTCTTCTCCACTAATAACTAGCATTTCATGACCGTCTTTTGGCAATTCCTAATCCGATTCAATAATTGCCGCCTTGTAGCCGAGGGAATGCCAATCAGTTATTATTCTATCAAGATAGGGTGATCTCTGCAACATTAAGGTTAAAAAAGGGAAAATGCCTACCGACTAATTCCGGGGATTTCTTGAATTGATTCTCAGTTATCTTCATGGTGAGGTACGAAGTTTTCCTTTTGGGGAGACGGTCGATGATACCCTGTCAGGTTACACTTCATCTTGAGGAGAAACGCTATATTTGATCAAATTTAACCAATCTTGGATTTCCTGTCCTAACCAGAGACATTCATCCTCGCGGAGATTCTGACCGATAAGATAATAATTTTTAGCCGTTCGCAGACGAATCTGATAGTTACCTTCTGTGCCATTGCTATGGAGAAAAATACCCCATAAATCTTGAGTTTTAAAGGAAAATTTTTGGTAGATAAAATTGAAAAGTTTATATTTAATTAAAACTTCTTGAGGGGTAAGAGTTAATTGCATCTCCCGCAAACAAATAAAACCAATTAGAGCTATAATAAAGGTAAGAATCGGGGAGATAAAGACAGTGACAGTAAGGACAATCGCCAAAGACCAGAGGGTAGGAGCATCGGAAAGTAGCTTAATTTTGGGAGGTAAATTAATCTCTAAATTATCCCGGTGTTTAGCGATGCGGATGGAACTGTAGGGAGGTTTTGGTAATTTCTTAGGATCGATTAAACTTGATACTTGACGATAGGAGGGATGTTGAAGAAATTTCAGGGCTTCTCTGGCACTTTTAAACCGCTTTTCTACTGCCATATCGGTCATAGTTTCTAACCAATCGATTAAATCATCCTCAATTGTCACCAGTTGGCGAAATTGAATTTTAGACTCGCGGTGGGGCAGTTCTATCGGCACAATTCCCGTCAATAAATGAATTAAAGTCATACCCAAGGCATATAAATCAGAACTGGGAACTGCCCGGCCCCAAAATTGTTCTAGAGGTGCATAACCACTCGTTCCCACTACAGTAAAAGTAACTCCCGTCACTGCACCCCTGGACTGGACTGCCCCAAAATCCACTAAATAAACGTTATTTTCCGAGTTAATAATTAAATTACTAGGTTTAATATCTCGATGTAATACTGGGGGCGATAATTCATGTAAATAGATGAGAATTTCGAGAACTTCTTGGGCAATATTCCGAATTACCGTAGCGGTGAAACGTTGCCCCCTTTCTAAGCGCTCGCTTAAGGATTCTCCGGGTATATAATCTTGTACAAGCACAAACCAAGGAATCCCGTCACCTTGATTTTTATCGAGGGAAAAATAATCGCGATAGCGGGGAATACGGGGATGATAGAGAGAAGCTAAAACGGCGGCCTCCCGTTCAAATAATTTTAATTCTTCCCACTCCATCTGGGGACTAAAAGCGAGGAGTTTAATAATTACCGATTCCTGGGATAATACATCGGTAGCTAACCAAGTTTGACGACCGATAGCGGTATTGCCTAGGCGTTGTTGCAGTTGGTAACGTTCAGCTAAAAGAGAATTAGAAGTAAAGGTCATAGTGACTTTTCCCTTATTTAGACCAGTTTTTTGTCAGGAAAACTGCTGTCTGGTACTAATTAATATCGATTTGTTTTTTGGCTGTCCAACAAAGGGCGATTCCTTTTTCTTTATAGGAAGATTCTCCGACAAAGATAGGATATAATTCAGATTCACCACGATAGATGATTTCCTGACCATCAAATCCTAGAAAAATCGGTTGATTGGGTTGAATTGCCTGATAATCTCGTTGGAGAATCTGAGGATGTAACATGGCTTTAATTTCACCCTGTTCATCCCTAGGATAATCGAGCGAGCCTAAACATTGGTAAACTGTGAGGGATTCGCTGAAAGTATCGAGATGGGCTGCCAGATAATTTTCCTGTTCGATATAGTCTAGGATTTGATAGATGAGTGTTTCGGTTTGACGAAAAAGATAGGGACAGATGACACCATGGTTAATTGGACCGATTTCGAGGGTAAAAGCTAGGGGACAAATTCCTTTCAGAAAATGATTTTCTTCCTCGCTGACGGGATGATAAATTAAGCGCACCTCAGGATTAATTTTAGTCAGATAGGTAAAGAGTTTTAATAGCCAAGGATGGGGATTAGAATAAATAATCGCCAGCATCATGTTAGATGTGGTGCTGTGAATATCGATTAATAAATCAATGGATTTTTCTTGGATTTCTTTGACTATTTTTTTGGCTCGTTTTTGTTCGTATTGTTGACAATCGGGATTAACTAAATCTTTTTGGTTAAAACAGCGATTTAAATCCGTATCGATATATCTAACCCGTTGCTTTAGGGCTAAGGGATTAGCGATGAGACTGTGGGATTGAAAACTGCTGCGAGCAATAAGATTAGGTGAGTTTTGCAGGTATTTAACCAAATAAGCGGGAGTTAGTTCATTGCCATGGACACCGGCAATTAAAGCCAGATTTTTAAGAGTAGTTTTCTGCTCGATCATTTTTTATAATTTTTGAAAAGTGGTAATTATTTATCTAGGGCAAAATTGCCGTAATTAAATAACAATTATAAGCCTTAAAAAAGGGTAGTCAGGAGGGGCAGGTTTACCAACCCACCCCTATAACTGATTTAGAAAAACCAACCGTAGGAATGAAGACCTTTACCTAAAAGATTCACCCCTAAATAACATACCCAAACCACAACAAAACCACTCGCCGCTAGAATAGCCGGTTTTCTTCCCTGCCATCCCCGGGTAATGCGGGCATGGAGATAAGCGGCAAAAACTAACCAAGTGATTAGCGCCCAAGTTTCTTTCGGATCCCAACTCCAATAGGAACCCCAAGCTTCATTGGCCCAAACTGCTCCGGCGATGATACCGATAGTGAGAAGGGGAAAACCGAGGCCAATGACCCGATAACTGATATTATCGAGGGTTTCCGCCAAGCTAAGACGTTGGGGCGAAAGAGTCGCCATCGCTGTTAAGGTGGGAGTTAAAAGGGCGGTCGTGCCACTGTTAGCCGTTTCTAGGAAAATTGGCGCAGAAAGAGTGGTAGATAACTTATTTTGGAGACGATAGGCCCCCGTACCCACGGAACTGCCTTTTAACTCGATATTTTGACCTCTGGTGACGATCAAAAAAGCGATCGCCATTAAGGAACCCACCATCAAAGCAGCATAACTTAACATCATGACGCTAACGTGCATCATCAACCAATTCGATTTTAAAGCCGGAACCAAGGGGGCCGAAGTTTGCATTTCCCCTGGTAAGGACAAAGCGGCAAAAGCAGTAATCCCCATGGCTACAGGAGTCGTCACCACTCCCACCAGGCGACTGCGGCTAGTGTACTCAGCAATTAAATGAACCGCAGTTACACCCCAAGCGAGAAAGAATAAAGATTCGTAAAGATTGCTAATGGGGAAATAACCCGCTTCTAACCAGCGCGCTCCCAATAAAGCGGCGATACAGAGGTTAGCGATGGCCACTCCCGTGCTGCCTAAGCCAGACAACAAAGGTATGCTAGGAAAGGCTGCCCCGGCCCAATAAACCAGCATAGTTAAAAACAGGACTAAAAAA
Source organism: Microcystis novacekii Mn_MB_F_20050700_S1 (assembly GCA_007096045.1). Classification (GTDB taxonomy): domain Bacteria; phylum Cyanobacteriota; class Cyanobacteriia; order Cyanobacteriales; family Microcystaceae; genus Microcystis; species Microcystis novacekii. The sequence goes on from SFAU01000069.1 coordinate 5,325, forward strand.
GAAGTGTTATCGAGAAAGTTCTCTAAGCTAACTAAATTCATGGGATTTCTCTCGTTTGTCGCTCGCTCGCTACCAAGTATTCCATCCTCTATCCTATCCCATCGGTAAGGCGATCGAGACAGGGAATTGTTAGTATGAACTTTGTATTTTCACTCTCACCTGCCCTAAAAATTATGGCTAATCAAGAAGATAATAAATTTTCCTGGTCGCGTTGGCCGCGGTTAGGCAAAATCCTGATCATTTGTTCTGGTGTTGCCGTTTTAGGCTATTTTCTTATCCCTCGTCCCTCAGAATTGTCCAATATTCCCCTCGAACCCTACAGCGAATTTATCAATAAAGTGGAACGGGGCGACATCAGTAGGGTCAGAATTGGCAATCAAGTTATCTATTATCAATTAAAAAATCCTTTAGAATCCCTGCCTATTCCGGCTAATCCCCCCGTTAATCCCCCAGAATCAAGTCATCCCTTTTACGGTGATTCTAGTTCTCTGGCGGGCAAACCCAGCAGTAATCTAGCCCCCGGACGAGTCTTGGCCACGATTCCAGTCGATAACCCCCAATTACCCCAACTATTACAGCAAAAAGGCGTAATCTTCGAGGCGATTCCCGTAGCCGAAAACAGTTGGATCAGCACTCTCCTCGCTTGGGTGGTTCCCCCCTTAATTTTAGTCGCCGCTATGCAGTTTCTGTTCTATCGCAACGATGACACGCGTAAATCGCTGCTTTTTAACAAAAATCTCGCTAAAGTTTACGGAGACGACGAAAAATATCCGATTACCTTCAGTGATGTGGCCGGGGCCGAGGAAGCAAAAACCGAGTTAAAGGAAATTGTCGAATTTCTCAAGGATGCCGAGCGCTTTAATAAAATCGGGGCGCGTATTCCTAAAGGTGTTCTCTTAGTCGGACCGCCGGGGACGGGGAAAACTCTCTTAGCAAAAGCGGTCGCGGGGGAAGCGGGAGTGACTTTTTTTAGCATTTCGGCCTCGGAATTCGTGGAGTTATTTGTCGGGACCGGGGCAGCGCGGGTGCGGGATCTATTTGCCCAAGCGAAGAAAAATGCCCCTAGCATCATTTTTATTGATGAATTGGACGCGATCGGTAAATCGAGAAGTTCGGGATCGGGAACTAGCGGCAGTAATGATGAGCGCGAGCAGACTTTAAACCAACTTTTGACAGAAATGGACGGTTTTAGCCCCAAAGAAGCTGTCGTCATCGTTTTAGCCGCCACCAATCGCCCAGAGACTCTTGATGCCGCTTTATTGCGTCCGGGGCGCTTTGATCGCCAAGTTTTGGTGGATCGTCCCGATTTAGCGGGACGATTGGCAATTTTGCAGATATACGCCAAACGAGTCCAGATGGGTGAAGATGTTAACCTCAAAGCGATCGCCACCCAAACCCCCGGTTTTGCCGGGGCCGATTTAGCCAACCTCGTCAATGAGGCTGCTCTCTTGGCTGCCCGCAATAATCGGGAAAAAGTCAGTCAAATTGACTTTAAAGAGGCGATAGAAAGAGTTATCGCTGGTTTAGAAAAGAAAAGTCGGGTTTTATCGGAAAAAGAAAAGAAAATCGTCGCTTATCACGAAGTTGGCCATGCTTTAGTCGGTGCTGTCATGCCGGGAGGTGGTCGCGTCGAGAAAATTTCCATCGTTCCCCGGGGTTTATCCGCTTTGGGTTATACCCTGAAAATTCCCACGGAAGACCGTTTTTTGATGACAGAAACCGAATTTAAAGAACAAATTACTATGTTATTGGGCGGTCGGGCAGCCGAAGAATTAATCTTTGGCAGTGTCACTAATGGCGCTTCCGATGATTTACAAAGGGCGACGGATATTGCGGAAAGAATGGTGACAATTTATGGTATGAGTAAATCCCTGGGTCCCCTAGCCTACGATAAAACAGGACAGGCTAATTTTTTAGGTAATAATCAGGGTAGTCCCCGGCGTTCGATCGGGGAAAATACGGCGAAAGCGATCGATGAAGAGGTTAAACAAATTATCGACGCTAGTTACCAAAAAGCCCTAGCAATTCTCAGTCACAACCGCAATTTATTAGAGTCCATTACTGCTAATCTTTTGACCACGGAAGTAATCGAAGGAGAAGAATTACAAGAGTTATTAAATCAAGCGCAAATGATCTGATCAATCCTCATAAATAGGGTGCTGAAAAAGTTTTTCGTGGGGAAGTGGGGAAGTGGGGAGAACAAAGCTGCCTATTGCCTATTGCCTATTGCCTTTCCTCATAACTAGGGTCTGCTGAATAAATAGTCGAGAATAACTAACTTAAGGAGAAGACAGGATCAAAGCATTGGAAAACTTATATTTCCCTGCTTTGACGGTTAATTTGCCCTTTTTCCAACCCAAAGAAACAGGAGAGTTATCTCGACTTAAACTGTTATAAAGGGCGAAATTTTTTGACCAATCGTGCTTTTGACCGTTACGAATTAACATCGGCAGTAGATTGATTTGATTATAGGTAAATTGTAAACTCTGCCCTTGACTGCCTTTAAATAAGAGGCTGCCTTGGTTAATTTGAGTTAAATTTACTTGACTTTTTTGCTTAAATATGCTCTTGAAATTATCATAACTGCCCTGGGTTGCCGCTTCCCCCACTTCCAGAGCAAAACCCGCATAATTGTTACCTGTGGGTAAAGCTTGGTAGGTGTTATCATCGGGATAAGGGGAATTAGGAATCTCGATCATTTCAGGATAAGAAAGATTTATTAATCTCAGGGCTAACCAAGTTTTTTCTAATTGAATAAACCAGATATTATCATCTTTTTCTACCTTAGCGGTTTTCGGTAATTGCCAGAAAAAAGCTTGATCTGCTGGTCGTAACCAGATTAAAAGATTACGATATTGTCCGATTTCATCCCCGGGATTTTTGCCCGGTTTTACGCCATTTTGGCCAGTATTAGCCACAAAAAAATCCACCCCTTTGTCTTGATTAAAGGCCATTAATTTAAACGGGGCCACATCGCCATCGGGGAAAGTTCCCGCCAGACTACCCATTTGATAACTAGGGCCGATAAATTGAGTTTCCCAATAACCCGGACTTTGATTATTGCCCGGTTTCCAGTTTTCATATAGGGGTTTACTGGCGAGAATTTCTACCGGTTTATTAAAGTTTTTTCGGGCTAATTCCATCACTGCTAAAGGAGGACGATAACCACTGGTAATTAGATAAAGAGAGTCCAATTCCGGGCGATTATTGGGGACAGGAGTATCACCAAAGTATAACCAAAAAGTGCGGGCTGCACTCGATCGCATTACCCCATTACTACCACCATAATCGCGTTTTACAGGGCCACCCCAACCACCGCGATAATATTTAACACTAGCGGCCATAGATAACCAATCTAAGGCCATTTTTGCCCATTGTTTAACTTCCGTATCTTGAGCAAAATCGTAGAGATTGAGATAGGGAGCAAAGGTATGACCGTGATAAACTTCTGAATCCCATTCTCCCATACCGATGTTATATAAAGCTGAAACGTAACGCTTAATTTTGCTCTTATAAATTTGACGAGTTGCTTCATTTCCTGTTTCTTCGGCCATCAGATAAACCGAGGTTTCGCGCATGGCCCGCAGGTTATCAGTATTGCGACTATCTACCCATAAACCCCGTCTTGTTATACTCCAATCATTACCCGTTCCTTGACCGGTACCATGGATAGGATGGGGCCGTTGCAAAGGATCGGTTTCTGTCCAAATTTTCGCCGCATTATACATTCTCTGACGATAAACTGGATCGAGATATTTTCCGAGCAGAAAATACTTTCTAATTTGTCCTTTTAGGGTAAAAGAAAAATAATAATCTATATAATCAGTGTGGGACTGTTCTCGTTTTTGTGGGTCATCCTGCTGCAGGAAATCTAGGGCTTTTTGCCGGTTTCCTGCCAAGAAATCAAACATGGCCATAGGATAGGATCTTTTCTCGTTTTCTCCCCACAAATTGCCATAACTTTCTGCCTTAGCAAAATGGTTAATAACCTGCTTAGACCTTTGTTGAAATTCTGCCTCTAATTGCGGTGTCCAATCGTTAAGATATTGGGGTTGAACTTCGGCAACAGGGAAGGAAGCGATCGAGTTTTGAGAAACAGAATAGAGGGAGTTAAAGCCTACAGTAAATAGGGCAATTATTCCCGCTAAAATTAGATATTTAATTCTAGATCCAATCGTCATCTTCGGCAAATTCATCGATGTTTCCTTGATTTTCTGGGGACTGAGTTTGATTCTCTTTATCTAATTGTAAAGGAACTGGTTCAGGAGCGATAATTTCTGGTAATAATTCTTCGGGTTTTTGACCATCTACCTCCACCACAATCATTTCTGTGACGGGAAACCAAAGTATCCGGCCTTGATCATCACAAACCGTCACCGATCTAGATTTATCTGGAGCCTCCGTTGCGAAGAAATCTCCTAACATTTTTGTGGATAAAATATTCTTACTTTCACCCCCACTAACTCCTAGGAATATATATTCGTTACCTGTGGTCAAATGTTGGACAATAATCGCCATAGTTAAAAGGTTTTAGTCAATGAAATGTACTTATTGATAGTCGAGTCTTAAAAGCTTTCAGCCATAAGCTTTCCACTGATAACTGATAACTGATAACTGATAACTGATAACTGATTACTGCTTAACTTGACTGCCGTGACTGCGAGGATCGGTTTGACTAGCACCCACAAGGATATTAAAATCAGAATTCTCTCCCGTAGTGGTGGCATAGGGTAGGGTAGAATTAGTTAAAAGTGCTTCTAAATTAGCAGTTAAAATTGATTTTGGTTGTTCTCCGATCGCTTGGGCAACCGGTTGTCCTTGGTTATTTAAAAAGACAAAATGGGGAATACCATCCACACGATAACGGAGAATTTCCGGCAACCATTTATTATTATCAACGTTGAGCATGACAAAATTAATGGCATTACCGTATTGTTTTTTAATTTCGGCAATTTCAGAGGCCATCGCCTGACAACTGGTACACCAATTAGCATAAAATTCTGTCAGGGTGGGTTTACCATTGCTGAGGGCAAGAGCGAAAGGTGTCGCTTTTTCCGCTTGCGCTTCCAAAGATACAGAACTAGCGGTGGTTTGAAACCCGAAGAAAATCGCTACACTAAGGATAACTGCCGTTACTGCCAGCAGCAGATTTCTGATTTTATTGGTGGGTGTGGTGGCTGTCATGAATATTTAATCAAAGTTTACTTTGTCCTATTGTAACGACTGCTGCGCTCTTTTAGTATTGGTGTCGATTGAGTTATAATTAAGCTAGAGATGGGTAATAATTATGACCGAAGAAAGACTTGATCGAATAGAGGGACAGCTAAAAAGGCTAGAAGGGGACGTTCATACAATTGAGGGGCGATTAGAAACTTTAGAAAGTAACGTTCAAAACATTGAAAAAAAGCTAGGAGACGTGATCAACCAAATTCGTGAACTTAGTCTTAGCATCGATACCTACCAAAAAGCCTATCAACAGGTAGTTAATTTGGCTTTTGGTCTAATCGTTGCCGCTACTGCTGCTATTGTAATTCCAGCCGTTTTCGGCAAATAAGCAAAAAAAAAGATTCTTTGCTCGGAAAGGCTGCATGAAAAAACGCGTTACTCTCACTTTTCCCAAAAAAGCCGTCCATATGCCCGTTACCTATCGACTGGCGAAGGATTTTAACGTCGCCGCTAATATTATCCGCGCCCAAGTGGCCCCCAATCAAGTGGGAACATTAGTATTAGAATTATCGGGAGATATCGATGAGTTAGAAGCGGCGATCGAATGGTTACAATTACAAAATATTGGCGTTTCCCACGTTAGTCGCGAAATCGTCATTGATGAAGAAAAATGCGTCGATTGTGGCTTATGTACGGGGGTTTGTCCCACGGAAGCTTTAACCCTTGATCCCGAAAGTTTTCGTCTTAAGTTTTTGCGTTCCCGTTGTGTGGTTTGTGAACAATGTATCCCCACTTGTCCCGTGGTGGCAATTTCCACAAACTTGTAAAGTAGAAGTTATTAAATTAATTTTTTTGCCCATTTAAATAATAGCCATCTCTGGCGATTTAAAGCCTTCATTTGTCTCCAACCCGGTTAATCGTCACAAATATCCGGCTCCTTTTCTGCCTAAAGACCCTTTCTCCGATACCATAGTTAAAAAGAGATCCTTGACTCTGGCCACATCTGTGGGGATTACATACCATTAATCATGGTTTTTTTGCAAAAAATACAAAAAACTTGACATGAATTCTGCCGTTCCTCGCCTTTCCTATCCTGATAGTCCGATGGCTGATCTCCGCAGCCTCTATAACTTTATCCTCAATCCGCAACTGTTAGCCGCAGAAAAAGGAAATCCGTCGATCATCAGTTTTTGTCAAAAAATTCCCCCCGTTGATCCCCTAGAAATTCTCTCTCGGATTGCCCCTAGCTATCCCACCCATTGTTATTGGGAAAATCCCCAACAAGCAACCGCTTTTCTTGGCTACGGCATCGCCTTTACTGCCAATTTCCACGGTAAACAACGTTTTTTAAAAGCTCAAAAATTTATTGAAAACTGTCAACAAAGAATTATCAAAATTGATAACTATAGCGAGATTACTCCCCGCATCTTTTGTAGTTTCACTTTTTTCGACTCGGAAACAGTTACCCCCTTTCCCTCGGCTACCCTAACTCTGCCTAAGTTTCAAATTATCAAAAAACAGTCGGAATATTTTTTCCTTACCAATCTCTTAATCACCGGCGAAAAAGAAATAGAAAACTCCCTCGAAGAAACTATTAATAACCTCAAAATTATCCAAAATAACTCCAGCAATTGCCGACAAAATCCCCGCCAGGATGCCTGTAGTTATTATATTCATCCTACCTATAATTTTCCAGCGGCTGTTGCCGATGCCCTCCAATCTATCCATGCTCAAAAATTTAGCAAAATTGTCCTCGCTCACGCTCTTGACGTGATTTCTCCCCGTCCTTTTCATCTGGTAAACTGTCTCGATAATTTGCGTCAGCGTCATCCCGATTGCTACACTTTTTCCCTCGGCAATGGACGGGGAGATCATTTTATCGGCGCTAGTCCCGAACGCTTATTAACTGTCCATCAGGGGCAATTAATCACCGATGCTTTAGCGGGATCCGCCCCCCGGGGAGAAAATGCGATCGAAGATGCTCTTTTAGCCAATAAACTCCTCGCTAGTGAAAAAGAACAACGGGAACATCGGGCTGTTAGTGACTTTATTAACCAAAAATTGCGACAAATTGGCTTAAATCCGCAAAATTCCCCCTCTAGATTGTTAAAACTCTCCAATATTCAACATCTCTGGACTCCTATTCATGCCAAACTAAAACCCACTATCCATCCCCTCGAAATTGTTGCCCAACTACACCCCACTCCTGCTGTTGCTGGGGTTCCCACCGAGATCGCTTTAGCACAAATTCGTCATTATGAAACCTTTGATCGCTCTCTTTATGCGGCTCCTTTGGGTTGGATCGATTGTCAAAATAATAGTGAGTTTATTGTTGGTATTCGTTCGGCCTTAATTAAAGGCGATCGAGCGCGATTATACGCTGGTGCGGGTATTGTTGCCGGTTCCGATCCGGAAAAAGAACTAGCAGAAATTCAGCTGAAATTTCAAGCTCTCTTAAAAGCTTTAACTTAAACTATAGCTTTTTACCAAACCAATAACTTAAATAAGCCTAACTTCCCCTTAAAAGGCGGATATTTAAAAGCGGGATTGAACCAAAGGGGCGTTTTCATAATGGCTTTTTGGTGACTAAAATTATCGAAGGAAAAACGACCATGGTAGCTACCAATACCGCTATTCCCCCGACCACCAAAGGGTAAACTAGGATTAGTAAAATGAAAACTATTGTTATTAATACAACCTCCCCCAAACTGGACTGATTCTAACCATTTTTTTTCGGTCTTTGCCTTGGTAGTAAACAGATAAAAAGCTAGAGGGTTAGGGTTTTTAGCAATAATTGCTAAAGCTTCCTCAAAAGTGCTAAAGGCAATGATCGGTAAAATTGGACCGAATATTTCCCCTTGCATAATAGGAGCATCAAGGGAAACATTAGTTAATAAAGTTGGTTGAATATATAAATTTTCTCGATCGGTTTTGCCGCCAAAAACAATCTCACCATCTTGGAGAAAGTCAATCAGACGATCAAATTGTTTTTCATTAATTATCTTACCATAATCAGCACTTAATCTGGCCTCTTCACCGAAAAAATTAACAATAGTGTTTGCTAATTCTCTGATCAAATTCTCCTGCTGGGATTGATGTACTAAAATATAATCAGCAGCGATACACATTTGACCAGAATTAGAGAATTTTGTCACGGCAATGCGACGGGTTGCCACGGAAATATTAGCATCAGCTTCGATAACACAGGGACTTTTTCCCCCTAATTCTAGAGTAACAGGAATTAACTTTGCTGCCGCTAGTTGATAAATAATTTTTCCTACCCTTGTACTGCCAGTAAAAAATATATGATCAAAGGTAAAACTGTCTAACATATTCGGAATTACTTCCGCACCATCTCCCTGAACAATTAACACATATTCTTCGGGGAATATTTCTGAAATTATTTTAATTACTAATTTTTCCGTCGCTGAGGCAAATTCACTCGGTTTTAATACCGCACAGTTACCAGCAGCAATAGCACCAACTAAAGGCACTAATAACAATTGGAGGGGATAATTCCAAGCACCAATAATTAACACCACTCCTAAAGGTTCCCGAATAATTTGACTGGAGGAGGGAAAATTTAAGAGATTAGTTTTAACAGTTTTGGGTTGCATCCATGAGCGCAGATTTTTTAAAGCGGTATTAATTTCCACCAAAAGAAAGCCATTTTCAGTAATCCAACAATCTTCGGGACTTTTCTTTAAATCCCTATATAAAGCTTGATATATCTCTGCTTCATATTTAATGATTGCCTGTTTTAACTTCTCTAACTGCTGACGACGGAATTGATAAGAACGAGTGGCACCACTAGCAAAATAGTGACGCAATTTGGCTAATTTTTCTGAGTTTGACAGCATTGAAATAATTCCCAAGTTAATAATGAAATTCTACGGCATCCACTGGGGACGAATTCCCGCTAGAGGTAATTCAATTAAATCAGATTTACTTGCTTTCACTCCATCTTGTAGGGGAGGAATTAACATCCACAAACGACCACCGATAATTGTTTCTCCTGAATCAGTAGTCAAGGGATTAGTCGGATTAGTATCATAACTGGTGCGAAGTTGATCAAAAATAATTGCTAAACTATCGGGAGATAAACTAATGTGAATATCACGATAATCGGCTAATTCCAGTAGGGGAGTCACTTGACCGGTCTTCACATCTATTTTAGCAAAATAGGGTTTTTCTTTGTACTCTTGACTGTTAGTAACTAACTCGGTTAACAAACAATACAAATCACTACCAGTGGCATTAAATTGACAATCTATAATCGAACCTTGTAGATTGAGTAAGCGTTTTTGTAATCCTTGATTATTGACATAAAAAAGCGATCGAATATAACGCATTTTGGCATTATCAGTATTAAAATTCACCATTGCCGCAGCCGTACCATCAGCAGAAAAATTCAAAATACGCCCAAATTTTGGTAAAAAATCTAGGGGTTTTGTTTCGGTTTTTAAAGGCAAAAGGGCGATTCCTTCCCCTTGAGTAACAGCTAAACTTTTACTATCAGGTGCAATCAAAAATTCCCCTCCTTGGATATTTAATTGTTGGGGTTTTTCCCCGAGTTTAACTGCCCATAAATCGAAGTTAATCGGATTGCGGCGCTCAATTCTCTGCACGACAATAGTTTTCCCATCTTTAGCTAAATCAAAATGATTATTTTGATAATCTTTATTGTCTAGCACTAACTCAATTTTTGGGGAAGATTGGCCAAAATCAACTTGATAAAGCTGCAGTTCACGAATTCCCTCTATCCCCCGATTTTTCGCCACGGCCGAAAAGAGGATTTTTTTACCATCAGGGTAAAATTCAAAAGCCATAACGGTCAAATTTGCGGGGGTTAAGAGGGTTTTCTTCTCCTCGGTCAAGTTATAAAAAATTAATCTTCCCTGTTCTTCCCCATTAGTGCCGATATAGGCAAAAGCACGATCGCGACTTTTAAATTCTCTTTCAAACATTGCTAGGGTTTGTCCTAATCGATTACCGCTGGGAAATTGTTCCCGCGCACCTTCAATTTGCAGATGATATTTTTCTCCGTAGGGAATGGGAGAAGTAAGAGTATAAGCTAATCGTCTTCCGGCCCAACTAAACTTACCCGGCAGCGGAGGATCGATAACTAGATTTTTTTCTACACTAGCATGATCCATGGGGCGATCAAAAGTGATAATAAATGCTTGATCTTCCGCTCCAATTTCTCGATTTTCCCAGCTAAATTCCTTGACCCTTGGACCGGTTTGTAAAAGACATTGATTACCACAGCTATTACCCAACCAAATTAAGCCGCCAATTACTAAAGTTAGGGATACAATTAATGTTATCGCTAATTTATCAATCGGTTGTAGTTGTAAGGTCTTGATCATTATAGTAGATGGTTAGTAACAACAACTGCTCACTGATAACTGATAAGTAGGGAGGCACAATTATTTGTAGGATGGGTTAGCGCACTTCGTAACATGATTGGGCGTTGGGTTTCATGCTTCAACCCAACCTACGTTCATCTTATATTTAATTCCACCCACCTACTTAACTGATAACTGATAACTGCTCACTGATAACTGTTAATATCCGTAGGGATCAACGGGAGTGGGTATAGGTTTCACGGATTTGGCCTTAATTACTAATTGTCTTCTAGTGGTTGATTTTCCCACCTCTACAGGTAAAGATTCTGTGGCCATTTCTCCGGTGATTTCTAACCAAGTATCATTGGGATATTGACCGCGACTTCCTGATAGTTTCACTGGTAAACCGACGGGATAAGCATCCACGGCACAACAGGTAAGAATAAAGCGACTAATTAATAGATAATTATCGGGTAATTGGGGCAATTGCACCACAAAACCTGTGACTTTTACTGGTTGTCCTGTGTAAGCATCAGGTTCGGGGTAAGCATTCAAAGTTCTTACCCATTCAATTAAACTTTTTTCCTCCGGTTTAACGGTAGTGCCAAAGGATTGAGTTTGCACGCGAGTTAGGGGTAAAGATTCACTAATTCCCCTCTGTAATGCGATTTGACTGCTGAGGGGCTGCGGGGCGATAAATAGACCTAAAAGGGCAGTTATTACTAATAACCCTGAGCCAAAATGTTGGGGAAGAATGGTAATATGCGATCGATTATCATTACTATCTAAATTAATCTTTTTTTGCCACTGTTTTAATAATGTCCAAAGCTTGACTAATCCTAGGGCAAATAAAGCAATACTGGTGATGAGAACCAGAATAAAATAATTAGGATGGATAAGTAAATTTAATTGTCCAGTTATCCAGTATTTAAATAGTAACGAACCCCAACCGATTAGGGCAATAATATCGATAAATTGGGGAGCGATTATTTTTAGACGTGATGAATTCATGGGAAAAACTATCTAGGGACTGACCTAAAATAAATAACTGTGAGCCAAGGTGAGTAAAAAAGTCATTTGCGCTGCTAAAGCAAAGAGATAAATTAACATTCTCGGTTTAAAAATAGACAACATTAAACCAATCCCTTTCAGGTCAATCATTGGACCGAACACTAGAAAAGCCAGCAGGGAACTACTGGTAAAACTAGAGGCAAAGGAGAGAGCAAAAAAAGAATCAACCGTGGAACAAATTGAAACAATTACTGCTAACAGCATCATGGCCAAGATTGAAGTAATCGGATCCTGACCCAAATTAAGAATAAATTCCCGGGGAACAAACACCTGTAAACCGGCCGCTATAGCACTTCCTAGGATTAACACTCCTCCTAATTCCCGTAATTCCATCACCACGTTTTCCAGAAAAGTTAACCAGCGCCTTTTCATCGGGATAGCTTGCACTGCTGGTAGGACAGCAGTGGCGGCAAAACTTTCGTCTAAGCGCAAAGTTTGCCCAGAATTACCGATCAGAAAAGAACCGGATTGTAGTAGTAGTGGGATAGATTCTTTTTCCGGTGTTTGCGGTTGCCAATTGAGACTTTTTGCCAAAGAGGTTTGTAGTAGCGGTCGGGGATCTTTTTGGATACTAAAGATAATACCGATAACCGTAGCGATGAACAAAGAAAAGATAACTCGATAGAAAACAATTTCCGGTTGATCGCGAAAAGCTACCCAAGTGGACCAGATAACAATCGGGTTAATTGTCGGCGCTGCTAAGAGAAAACTAACCGCTACTGCATTCGGCATTCCTTGCACAAGTAAACGTCGCGCCACCGGCACATTGCCACACTCGCAGACGGGAAACAAAAAACCAATACATCCCCCCACAAATGCTCCTAAAACAGCATTTCGAGGCATCAGGGCCACTAAGCGACGTTCATCGACAAATATTAACAGAATACTAGAGAGAATCACCCCTAGCAGTAAAAAAGGCATCGCTTCCACCAACAGGCTCAGGAATAGGGTAAAGGCATTTTGTAGTTGACTCATCTATCCTCGCCTTGGCAATTAGAGGTTTAGGGGTAAAGACTTAGGGACCCTAGAAAAAGGTTCATCAGTCCGCTCCCCGGCTTTTTAACATTTTTTTAATATATCCGATCGAGTGACTTCTTTATCGTCAGGGGACAGGTTTTAGGTTTTGGGGTTTTGGGGTGTTAGGGTGTTAGGGTTTTAGTTGAAATTCCCCCACTTCCCCACTTCCCCACTTCCCCACCTCCCCCATCACCTCCCTCCTAGAGGACTCGATTAAGCTTGCCGCTTTGATAACCTTCTAGATCGAGGCTGACATAGATAAAGCCTAATTTTTGCAGATCAGAGACTAATTCGCTTAAATTTGTCCGATTAATAAAGTCGGGAATTTCTGCTGCCGGTAATTCAATCCGTGCCGTATCGCCGCTCGATCGCACCCGTAATTGACGATAACCTAATTTTCGCAGATAAATCTCCGCCCGTCCGACTCTTTGCAATTTCTCCAGGCTAATTTCCTCCCCGTAGGGAAAACGGGAACTTAAACAGGGTTGCGCCGGTTTATCCCACCAAGGTAAATTTAAGTAACGAGATAGTTGACGAACTTCGCTTTTTGTGATAGCAATTTCCGCCAAAGGTGAACGAGCGCCGCGCTCCCTAGCGGCCTGAATCCCAGGACGATAATCCCTTAAATCATCAGCATTAACGCCATCAATGACGTAGGCATAACCACGAGCGAGAGCAAGGGGTTTAAGGGTGTCGTGTAGCTCACTTTTACAGAAATAACAGCGATTAACGGGATTACTGGTGTAATTGGGGTTATTCATTTCCTCGGTTTCCACCAATTCGTGCCGAATACCGATATAATCGGCTTGAGCGATCGCTTCTTCTAATTCTTCCGGCAGTAGGGAAGGGGAAACCGCCGTCATTGCCAATGCTTGACCCCCTAGCAGATCATAAGCCACTTTTGCCACTAGGGTACTATCCACGCCCCCAGAATAGGCAATCAAGGCTTTTTCGCTGGTTTTTAAGAGGTTTTGTAATTGTCCGAGTTTATCAAGTAATTGACTGTCCATGGCGGCGATTTTGGCAACTGGTTTAGGCAATGAGGTAAGTAGTCGTGCAAAATAAATTTCCTAGTGAAGATAGGCGCTCATGCAAGAGGCAAGAGGTGGTTAGATATGTGTAATTAATTTTGCGTGCGGTACTTAGTATAATTATAAATGTGTTTTAGCTTAACCCTCTCTACATGACAACAAATCTCACAGACTATAAACATATTGCAATTGATCATCGGGGAGTACCAATAATTGCGGGTTCTACCATGAAAGTGATTGATCTAGTTATGGCACAAATAGCCTACGGTTGGACTCCAGAAGAAATTCACATTAACCATCGTGATTTAAGTATGAGTCAAATTCACTCAGCATTAGCTTACTATTGGGAACATAGAGATGAATTAGATCAAGATATCCAAGCTGATTGAGAATTTGCCCAAAAAATGCGAGAAAAAGCTGGAGATTCTCCCTTTGTTACCCGACTTAAAGCACAGGCAATAAAGTAGTGAATCTCAAACTTTATATGGATGAAAACGTACACAGCGCAATTAAGCTGTTCGTAATTTAAATTGCGTTAACAGAATTCCCCTTGTTTTTCAACTTGCGATCCCACTTAATAATTAAACCTCCTTCATTTAAAAGTTGATGTCAAAGAGATTCTAATTCTTCAACTGATTTAAAAAGTCGATGAGCGATAAATTCTTTTGCCGAGTGCCAGACCAATTCAATGATATTTAAATCTGGGCTATATGCGGGTAAATACTCTAAAATTAAGTTGGGCATATTTTCAGCAATTTTACCAACAACATCTGTTTTTTTGTGAATACTAGCATTATCGAGAATCAGGACAATCTTTGGACACTTCTCTCGAAAATCTTCTTCTTTATTCCCCGCTTCTACCCATTCTTTGATGATTTCTTGATCAAACCCTTTTATGACTTCATAAAAAGTTTCTGAAGTTCCTTTTTTGATGAATTCTACGAATCTTTTTTTGTCAGAATGTCTCACTCCTCCCATCACATTTACCCGACCACTTCTTCTTTGTCCACTGACCTTTGTTCTTCGTCCTTTCTTACCCCATACTTTCCTTCTAATAACTCTTAAACTAAATCCGCTTTCGTCCCCAAACCATACCTGTAGCTGATCTGGCTCTTCTTTTGCTGTTTTCAAATATTCTGCTAATTTTTGTTTAAATTCTTTTCTTTTTTCTGGATATTGTCGCTCTTATAAGCTAGATTTTGCCCAAATATAAACTTTTTTTTGAAAATATTCGTGACTTGAGAACTACTTAATTCGATACCTGTCTGTTTCGCCAAATAAGTGGCTAATCTTTTCGCTGTCCAACGACCAAACTTATAGCCCATTTATTGAGGGTTTTTGTCGATTGTCTCTAACAATATTTAGATATATTTATTAGTTGCTTTTCGATAATTTTTTTCCATTTTTTTGTCTTTTAAGCTATCTAAATTGTTGGTATCACCAGGGCTGCACCAATAAAATACTGTTCGGAGTGAACACCCAATGCGTTTGGAGATTTGGACTTGAGTTTTCCCGTCGTTTAACAAAAACAATATCAAAACTCTTTCTCTAATGTAAGGATTTTCTTCTTCTTTCAGTGCTTTTTGTAACTTTTCTTTTTGTTCGGAATTCAAGTGATTAGGGGCTGGCATAGCTATTGATATTTGAATAGGTTACTGTTTCTATTATACGCTATTTAGATGCTGAACAGCTTAAATAATGGAAAGGGCTTTTTCCCGGTAATTAAGGTAAGCAAACAACCTAAAAGATGGTTATAACTGGGATATTGAGGAAAAAAAGCATTTTGGGCGCAAAAGTGGGCTATTTCTTGCAATTGAGCCGCTCCAGCTACGGATAACACACATACTAGGGGGATTAATTGCCAGTGGCTAAGGGCGATCGCTAATCCTCCTACTATATACTGGAGTATGCCATAGATTAGCTCTAAGGAGGGGGTGCTTTTCCAGAGAGGGGGAGCAAGGTAGTAAGCCTGTTAGCCAGTCAAAGAAAGCTTGTACGAGACGATTATCGCTGAGTTGGAGCATCCCTAGGCGTGGATTATCCCTTAAAGCCGATGCTTGTGTTGGGGTGGGTTTTTTGAGTATCATAGTAGGGGAAAATTTGGTTGTACTGTCCTGAAAATGGTTAAATAACCAAATTCAGGCGGTTTTATTAGTGGTTGTGTAGCTGTTCGATTTCTCGATAGTGCTGGACTAATTGCCCATCACTAAAAAACGGCTTTGGAGAGATAATAAAAAAGATTTACCAATTTTGGCAGAAACCCCTCCCACAAAACCCCCCCCCGGGAGAGGAAAAACGAAACCCAAGAGCCAGCAGCCCCATCCGATGAAGTTCCCTTAATACGCGAAACAGAAGCCCAAAAACAGCCTGAGAAGATAGGCGCAGACACCCTACCCATTAGCCTCCCCGATGCCAAATTCTGGCGAGAAACCCTAAAATTAGGGCGGGCAGTGCGTCCCCTTATCCAAAAGATAGACTCAGCCACCCAAAGACAAATAAACCTAAACAGCACCGTACAGAAATCGGCCGAGTATAGCATCGGCAAGAGAGATGGGAGTTTAGCCCTAATACCCGTTTACCAAGCCAAAAAAGTCCGTTCCCTAGGGGTAGTTTTACTCATTGAAGAATCGGCCTCCATGGTCTTTTGGAAAGAAATGGCCAGGGAAATCCGCGATTGGCTAGAACAAATCGGCGCATTTCGGGATGTCAAACTCTACCGCATAGGATGGGACGAAGACAAGCAAAATTTAGCCATCCGTACCTACTCTAACGATACTTGCTCAATTCACCCGAAAGATCTCATCCATCCTTGCGGCGAAAGACTTATCCTCTTCTACAGTGATTGTACTTCCCCAGACTGGTATCAAGGACGCTATAACCAAGCTCTTCAGGACTGGGGAAAACACCAAATCGTCACCCTGCTTTCTCCTTTCCCGGAAGCAATGTGGGAAAGAACCGCCCTTAGTCGAGGTTGGTTCGTCTCCCTAGTCAACCAAACCCCCCGGAAACCTTCACAAAACTGGAGATTTCCCTCCATCCCCCTCCTACTACAAATTGAGAACGAAGAAGAAAATCAACATATTCTCAGAGAAACAATCCAAAAAACCTACTTTCCTCTACCCACCATCTCCCTCACCCCTTCATCCTTAAAAGCTTGGGCGCTCGTTCTCAGTGGTGACAGCAACGCCACCTGTGCGGGGGTACTACTAGAAAAATCCCCCCAAAACAGAGAAATACTCGCAACTATTTCTCCGGAAATGTCTAGGGAGCAAGCTCTAGAACTATGCCTGTAGAGCGCAAACAACCACTCCCTTCAACCCTCACCTCAGATTTAGCTAACTACGATGCTAGTAGTAGTATCTTTGCCAATGAGCCAGCAGGTAAATATCGCCGAGAAACCACCCCCGTTGGGCAATTTCCCCCCAATGGTTTTGGTTTGTATGATATGCACGGAAATGTCTGGGAGTGGTGTGAGGATGACTTCCGGGAAAATTATCAAGAGACTCCTAGTGATGGTAGTGCTTGGCAAAAAAAGACTAAAAAACAGCAAAATCAGGCAAATAAAGTCCTGCGGTGCGGTTATTGGGGCAGCAATCCAGATTACTGCCGTTCCGCTTACCGCAACGGCTTCTACCGCCGCGACGACTTCAACAGCAACTACGGTTTTCGGTTGGTGTGCGAGGTCGGGAGGACTCTTTAACTCTTTACTCTTTTCTCTTTTCTTCTTTTCCCCTTTTCCTGTAAAATGTCGCCAAAGGCGACCCGCTCGATTTTTTAATTTTGCCAATTGTTAATTTTTGTAAACAAATGAAAGAATTGTCAGTTATACAGAAAGTTCATGATCTGATTCAATGGATTGTCCCGGTAATCGAACGATTTCGGAAAATTCATAAGTATACCCAGTTCTTCGGTAGGTGTTATGCAAAATCAACTGACAAAATACCAAGAAAGCAGACTTTTATTCACGAAAATTTGAAAATTTCTCAAGCCATAACCTCTCCGTTTTATCAATTTCAGTTTATTGTTTATTCCCTCCACCATGCCATTTGTTGTTCTTCTATCAAAATAACTTATAATCTCTCCAAACCACCTCTGAATTGTTCGACAACTTTCCGTAAATATTCCTTCTGACTTTTTCAACCAGTCCCCAAAAGCTAACATTCCCTCTGACCAATCTTTTGAGTTTTCATAGATTTCTCTAAACTCCTCTTTTATTTCGTGCATTTCCTTTAATTTTGGAAATGTTTCTTTGACTTCAGATAATTTACTTTTTTGCTCTTCCGTTCAATCCTTTTCATTTTTTAATAAACTATATTTACTATTATTCTTTAGCACTTCCAATTTGGCTACTTTCTCTTTTTCTTCTTTAAGCTTATTTACCTACTTTTTTTCCTCTCTTCTTTGTTTATCCATTTCTTCATTTACCAACTTCATTACGTGAAATCTGTCTGCTACTATTGCTGCTGATGGCATTAATTCTTTGATTAAACTTCTATAGCCTTCCCATAAATCTATGCTTACTTCTTCTATGTCTGATAATACCTCTATCCCCCACCCCATCAGGGTTTTTCTTAATTCTTCTTGCGTTCTTTTTTTCAAAATTCCTATGGGTTTTCCTTTGTCTAAATCTACTAACACTGCACAGTAGTTTTTTTGACCTTTCACCCATGCTATCTCGTCTAATCCCAACCTTTTTAATCCTGACACATCTATTTTTGATAACTCTTCTCCTAGCTCTTCCAACATTCTTTGTATTTCTTCTTCCGTTACTCCATTGATTTTGCTCACATTTAATATATCTCCCTCTTTTAATTGTTTTAGAATATAAATCGCTAGTCTTTTTGTATAACTTCTTCTTGGCGCAATAAAGTCTAGCTCTTCACTAAACGGCTTTTGGCATCTTTTACATTTCATTTGACGATGATTCACCCTTAAATACACTTCTTGACCACACATCGGTAAATCCTTCACCATAGGCCAGTGGTTTTGATGGAGTTGCTCACTCATCTCCTGACAACGAGGGCATCTTACTTCTTTCTTTTCTGATTCTATTTGAAATACCATATCGATATTTTCTAGTTGTTGACAACCTTGAACCACTACCTCTTTTAGATTCAGAAATTTTTTGAGTTCCATCATATAAGAATTACCCGATTTTAGTTGACTTGATTATAAAAATAGCCAATTTTTTCCTTTTTATTTAGTAATTGAATATCTTCTATTCCGTTACTGATAAGTTTTTTGACTCATTCATGGGAAAACTTTGTGGTCTTATTTTTATTTTTATCTATATTTTAGCATACTTTGAACCGAAGAGCCGTTTCTTTGAATATATCCCAGTTGTTGACCAATGGGTTTCCGTCTTTCTTTTTGAGAGGGACGACGTTTTTTAGCGACTTTTAAATAGTTCTTTCTCGCTATTTTTCGGGAAGTTCTTGGTTTCTTAGTTAACTTTTCTTTGACTTCCGGGTAGAGACAATCTAGGATTTTTTCCGTTCCTTGACGAGCTTGATTTAATAGGTCTAAATC
>SFAU01000007.1 GCA_007096045.1 Microcystis novacekii Mn_MB_F_20050700_S1
AGGAATCGGAGACGACGTTTTGGTCTGAGATTTAATTTAATCGCTGGCATTTACAACTACGAACTTGCTTTAGGCTATAATCAAGTAGCTGAATAAGACTTTTGCAGGAGGTCTAATAAAATTAGGTTTGTAGTTGGGCTTTAGTCCTTGCTAGATATGGCCTTTGTCCGACTACTTACTCTGCGTCTTGCAAATAACTTTTCTTTTTCTGTCAAGTCCACAGGGGGAGTAAAATGAAAAATTTCTTTGATGTCTTTATCTCCTATGGACGTGCTGATAGTAAAGCTTTTGCTATTAAGCTTAATCGAAGGTTGGCGGCGCTAGGCTTAAACGTCTGGTTCGACCAAGAAGATATTCCCTTGGCTGTGGACTATCAAGAACAAATTAACGATGGCATCGAGAGGACACATAACTTTATTTTTATCATCTCCCCTCATTCAGTTAATTCGCCATATTGCCTGAAAGAAATTAATCTAGCAATTAAGTACAATAAACGCATCATTCCGCTGCTTCATGTTGAGCAAATTAGCCGAGAAATTTGGCAAGCAAGAAACCCAGAAAAAACTGAATCTGATTGGCAAGAATATGAAGCAGAAGGAAAGCATTCTAGCTTCCTTAATATGCACCCAGTAATCAGCAAAGTTAACTGGGTTTATATGCGAGAAAAAATTGATGATTTTGATGGCTCTTTTGCTGGCTTAATTGGCGCAATTTATCAGCAGCAAGATTATGTCGAAAACCACAGTATTCTTTTGGTTAAAGCCTTAAATTGGTTAAGGAATCAGAAGCAAACTAATTATCTGTTAATTGGCGAAGAGAGGCAGGCAGCAGAAAAGTGGTTAAAATCTAGATTTGCTGAAGAACAGCCGCCTTGCCTGCCCACAGACTTACACTGTGAATTTATTAGTGAAAGCATTAAAAATGCCAATAATTTGATGACACAGGTCTTTCTATCGTCGTCGGAAAAAGATCATGCTATCAAGGAGAAAATTGGCAAGACTTTGATGCGTGAAGGCTTTACTATCTGGACTAATCAGACAGATATTAAAACGGGAACTGCCTTTGAAGAGCAAATCAAGAAAGGTATTGAAGGAGCGGATAACTTTGTTTATTTAATATCTCCAGAAGCCCTAAAATCACAATACTGTTATCTAGAACTTGCTCACGCTTTTGCTACCAACAAACGCATTATTCCTTTGCTGATTGAAAAGACCGATATTGAGTTAATCCCCTCCCAGTTACAGAAATTACAATTTATTGACTTAACTGAATATGAAGATCGGGACAAATATCGCAGTGGTATCGATAAATTATTGAAGGAATTAAACAGGGATGCTTCTTATTATGAAAGTCATAAAGTGCTGTTAGTCAAAGCCTTGAAATGGCAGCAGCAAAACCACAACATTAGTGTCTTATTGCGGGGTTATAATCTCCAACATTTTGAAGCGTGGCTGAAGATAGCTAAACAGGGAAAAGAATCCCCACCCTTGCCTCTACAGGAAGAATTTATTACCGCCAGTCTCAAGCAACCCAAACCATCTTCCTTAGAAGTTTTTATCTCTTATTCTCGTGCCGATTCAGATTTAGCAAGACGATTAAATGATGACCTTATCTTACTTGGTAAGCTCACCTGGTTCGATCAAGAAAGTATCACTTCAGGAGAAGATTTTCAGCAAGAAATTTATCGAGGTATTGAAAGTTCCGATAACTTTCTCTTCATTATTTCCCCCAAATCAATCAATTCCCCCTATTGTTCTGATGAGGTGGAATATGCCCAAAAATTAAATAAGCGAATTATCCCGATCTTACACCAAAAAGTTGCAGCCCAAGATTTGCCTCCTGCTTTAGCTAGTATTCAGTGGCTTGATTTTAGTCAGCATGGCGGCGACTTCCTGACCAATTTTACTCAGTTAGTTAGAATCATACATACAGACAGAGATCACGTTCATAACCATAGCAAATGGTTACAGAGAGCAAAAGAATGGGAAAACAGCCAAAAAAATGCTGATTTACTACTACGAGGCAGTGAATTTGTTCACGCTCAAACTTGGTTAAAAAAAACTGAACAACAAAATAAACAACCGCCAGCAAACGAGTTACAGAAAGAATTTATTCAAGCCAGTCAGACAGCCATTGAAGCGGCGGAAACAGCAGAAAAAGAACGACAAGAACAGTTACTAAAGCTTCAGCAAGAACGAACTAAAGAGGCAGAAAAACGCCTAGAACAAGAGAAAAAACATACCAGACGGCAAAAGCTGTGGCTAGTCGTAGTCAGTTTATTTGGGGGAGTGGCGACTTTACTGGGGTTATTCGCTGTCCAGGAGTATCGCAAAGCAGCCATTAGCGAGATTGCCGCTTACAGTCTAACAAGTCAAGCTTTGTTTGCCTTCAATGACGAATTGAAAGCCTTGGCAACAGCAATCAAAGGCAAGCAACTGAAAACAGATTTAAAGCAAAGGCCTTTCGTTAATATACCGCCAGAGATTGAAAATAAACTTGAAGAGATACTAAGCGTAGTAGTCTATGGAATCAAACAAGCCAATATCTTCTCAGGACATTATGGTGGTGTTTTAGGGGTCAAATTTAGCCCCGATGGTGGGATAATTGCCTCCGCTAGTACAGACAACACAATTAAACTTTGGAAACGAGACGGGAGTTTATTAGCCACTCTTGATGAAAAGCATGGTGGACACAAAGGTTCAGTAAATGCAGTTGCTTTCAGTCCCGACGGACAACTCTTGGCCTCAGCCAGTATGGACACAACCATTAAACTCTGGCAGCGCGATGGCAGCTTAAGAAAAACTCTTGAAGGGGATAAAGATGGGGTATATACAGTCGTTTTTAGTCCCGATGGTCAGTTGATTGCTTCCGGTGGTAACGACAACACTGTTAAACTCTGGAAACGAGACGGGACTTTATTGAGGACGCTGAAAGGACATAGAGATACAGTTAAGGCAGTAGTTTTCAGCCCCGATGGTCAGTTGATTGCCTCAGGTAGTCGGGATAAAACCGTTAAACTCTGGAAACGAGACGGGACCTTATTGAGGACACTGAAAGGACATAGAGATACAGTTGAGGCAGTAGTTTTTAGCCCCGATGGTCAGTGGATTGCTTCAGGTAGTCGGGATAAAACCATCAAACTCTGGAAACTAGACGATACCTCACCACCTATCACTTTTAATGGACATGAAGCCCCTGTTTACGGGCTTGCTTTTACCCCAGATGGTCAGCGAATAGTTTCAGGAAGTTCTGACAAAACGGTTGGAATCTGGAAACTTGACGGTATCTTACTGATGACTCTCCAGGGGCATGAGGATGCAGTTAACACAGTTGATATCAGTGGTAATGGCAAAAACCTGGAAATTGCATCAGGGAGTAACGACAATCGGGTTATACTCTGGAAACCTTTCAGTGAATTAGTGAAAACCTTTTTTGATCATAGCGATGTGGTGTCGTCTGTAGATTGGAATACTGATGTAATTGTCTCAGGGAGTTGGGAGCAAACAATCAAACTCTGGAGGCGAGATGGCACACTGCTGAGGACGTTTAAGGGACATGAAGGTTCAGTTACGAGTGTCAAGATTAGTCCTAATGGTCAATTTATTGTTTCTGGAAGTTCGGACGGGACGGTCAAAATCTGGCGGCTAGATGGTAAATTGCTGAATACCTTGAGAGGACACACTGAGGCTGTTGAGGCAGTGGCGATTAGCCCAGACGCTAAGTTTATTGTCTCAGGAAGTTGGGACAAAACGGTCAAAATCTGGCGGCTAGATGGTAAATTGCTGAATACCTTGAGAGGACACACTGATGTTGTTGAAGCAGTGGCGATTAGCCCAGACGGTAAGTTTATTGCTTCTGGAAGTGCGAGCAATAACATCAAAATCTGGCGGATAGATGGCAATGGCACTTTGCTAAGTATTGTCACTCTCAAAGGACATAAAAGTCCCATTTTAGGGATTGATTTTAGCCCAGACGGACGAATGCTTGTTTCTGGGAGTGAGGACGATACTATTAAACTCTGGAAGACTGATGAAAAGGGACAATGGCTTCCTTCCTCTGTTAAAACTATCTCAGGACATTCTGCGTCTGTGTTGGACGTTAAATTTAGCCCCGATGGACAACAAATTGCTTCAGCTAGTGCTGATGGTACTATTAAAATTTGGCAACTAGAGGGTACTTTAGTGAATATGCTGCCAGGCTTTGGGGCTAATGTTAATGCCATCCAGTTTAGTCGAGATGGTAAAACTCTTGTCTCAGGGAATAGCAACAAAACAATAATTATCTGGGATCTGACTCACAATTTAACCTCCCAAGATCTGCAAAGAGACGGTTGCCATTGGTTAAAAGATTATTTACAGCATAATTCTGAGGTGGAATCGAGTCATCGTCGTCTTTGTAACAACATTCTCAGTAAAGATCATTAAACTAAAATCCAGTTAAGTCCAGATGCAAGACTAATCTGCAGAAGTGTTGAATGTTAAGATTTTGAGGATATTGTCCAAGTTGTGCATTGGCATTGATGATACCAAACTTGAGCAGTTAATGACTCTATTCTCAATAAACAAGGGATTTTACCTGGGTACACTTCTGACTAATCTGACACTGTTACTGTTGATAACTATCTTAGTTTTTTAGGCTCTTCCGTTTTTACATACGAGGTTGAGAAGAACCCTTTTTTAATAAAAAATGACTGGGGATTCAATCCCACTAAAATAAGTTATGATCAATCTTGCTGGAGTCAAGAAGATTAGTATGCCTAGTCAAGAGGTTATTAACCAGAAAAATTCTACCGCCAACGCCGAACAAGTTTCCGAGTCTAACCTAGAAGCTCGTTCTGAGCCGAAACAAGAGGACAGAACCGCTGCTGCTGGCAAAGAGATTAGGAGTGGATGTCCCCGTGTCTTCGTTGTCATGCCCTTTGGTAAGAAAAAAGGGCCAGATGACCGCTGGATAGATTTCAATAGTATTTATCAAGATTTAATTAAACCAGCCTTGATTGAAGCCGGATTTGAACCATTTCGAGCCGATGAAGAAAGCGTCAGTGGCGATATCCTAACCGATATGTTTCAGGAACTATTATTAGCGGATCTGGTAATTGCTGACCTCAGCATTGATAATGCCAACGTTTTTTATGAGTTAGGAGTGCGCCATGCTCTGCGTAAGCGGGGATTGATTCACATCCAGTCCGGCCGAGGTTATATGCCTTTTGATATTTTCAACGTCCGCACCCTCTGCTATCACTGTGACGAGAATGGCCAACCCGATCACCAATATCGGGAAAAAGACAAACAGGCGATCGCTAAAATGGCTTGCGCTACCTGGGAATCAGACCATAATCGCATTCACAGCCCGATTTTCAATTTACTGGAGGGACTCGAAGAACCTGATCGCAAGTCCTTGCGTACCCCCCTAGCTACCGGCTACTGGGAAGAGTACAACAATTGGCAGAAACGAGTAGTGATCGCCCAACGCCAAGATCGCATTGGTGATGTTTTGCTGTTGACCGAAGAAGTCAGCAACCCCTTAATTAAATGTGAAGCGATCGCTGAGGCGGGGAAAGCCCTAAGAAACCTAGGAAATTATCAACTCGCACTCAAGCAATATCAAAACGGACTAGCACTTCAGCCGAAAAATCCCGAATTCCGTCGCGAGGAAGCCTTTCACCTAGGCCGGCTGAAACGATATGACGAGGCAGTCGTACAGTTAGAGTCATTGCTGCGGGATGAACCGGGCAATATCGAGGCCTTTTCCTACTTAGGTCGCATTTACAAGGAAATGTGGAAGGAGCGATGGGTCGGCATCTCCAATGAAGCGGAGCGCCGCCAAACAGCCGACGAATCGGCCCACTTGCTCCAAAAAGCGATTGAGACTTACCTGCAAGCCTACCGCCTCGATCAGAATCATTACTATTCTGGCATCAACGCCCTGACTCTATCTGCCGTCTTCAAGCATTTAGCTGGGCCAACTGGCAGGGACGGCGATCCAGAAGAGAAAGCGATCAAAGAGCAATTGCCGGTGCTGTCTGGAGCGGTTAAATTTAGTCTGGAAAGTGCCGCTATCAAGGATAACAACGATGTTTGGGTCTTCCTCTCCCTCGGCGATCTGGCCATCTGTACCGCCAGCAACCCGCAACAGGTGGCCAGAGCCTATAAAAGGGCGCTCAACCGGCTCTGGAACAATAAATTTGCTTTACTTTCAACCCTAGAACAATTGAAACTCTTAGAATCCCTGAATTTCCGCCTTGAATATGTTAAGGCCGGACTCGATGTCATCGAGGCGGAATTGAAGAGAATAGAAAATCAAGAAAAAGCGATCGCATCCCCAACGGTGAAGGAACCTCCGCAGGTTTTCCTCTTCTCCGGCCACATGATTGATAAGCTAGACCGGCCGCAGCCTCGGTTTCCCCGGGCTATGGAAACCGAGGCGCAAGAAAAAATTAAGGAGGTACTCGATGAGCTGCAAGCTGATGCCAAGGATCTGGCGATCGCATCTGGACTCGCTTGTGGGGGTGATATCCTGTTTCTAGAAGCCTGTTTGGAGCGCCAGATGAAAGTAGAGGTCTATCTGCCCTTTGAATCGGCTCAATTTATTGAAGAGTCAGTCAGCTTTGCCGGCGATGATTGGGTAGAGCGTTTCTATAGGATTAAGAATCATCCCCAGGTCGTACTCAACCTACAACCGGAACGAATCGGACCGGTCCGGAAAGTAAGCAATGCCTTTGAGCGCAACAATCGTTGGGCTCTCTATTCCAGTTTGATCTACGGAATCGAGCGGGTGCGGTTAATTGTCCTCTGGGATGGCAAGGGCGGTGATGGACGTGGCGGTACTGGCGATATGTTCAAGCAAGTACGTCAATTGGGGGGGATTGTCGAGCATCTAGATACAACTAAGTTTGATTATTGGAAAGCACAAGGAGCAGGAATCAGGAAGCGGGAAGCTTGATCAACCAGAGCCGCAATTTTTTTCTACTAACTGATTAAAAGTACAAATATTATGCCAAAAAAGTCCAAACTTTATCGTGAGCAGTTCCAGCAAGAAATCTGTGCTTTGATCGAGCAGATTGACTTGCCAGATTTACAGAAGCAGTTTATGAAAGCCCGCTGGCTCGATCAATTACTGTGGCTAGAAGGCCGGGCCCAGACAACCCGCAACCAATACTATTTTCTCCGACTGCTCACAATTATCGGGGGGGTGATCGTTCCAGCCTTGGTCAGTCTTAATATCAACGCCAATGATGTTAAAGTAGTAGTCGGTTGGCTCGCCTTTGGTTTGAGTCAGGTGGTTGCTATCAGTGCTGCCGTTGAAGAGTTCTTTCATTATGGCGAACGCTATCGCCACTATCGCAACACGGCAGAGGCGATGAAAATTGAGGGCTGGCAATTTCTCCAGTTGAGTGGCTCTTATCGCCATGCCCAAAGTTACGCCGAAGTCTATCCTGATTTTGCTCAACGGGTAGAAAGCATCATCCAGCGCGATGTGGAAGGGTATCTCAGCGAGGTTGTACAGGAGAAAGAAAAGCCAAAACAGGGATAGCAACTTAAGGCAGGACAGTAGGCAAGACAAGGGTTTTGGACTTCCGATCTTTTTGGGACTTCCAAAAAATCAACTATTCATTAGACCTCTTGCAAAAGTCTTAAGTCGATCCTTGTACAGCAACATTTTTGAAGATTATCAACTACTAATAAATAATTAACTGAAAGTCCCTCCCATTATTGTTTCTATCGTTTGT